>JAHJDF010000037.1 GCA_018812595.1 Gammaproteobacteria bacterium | reverse complement strand
GCCCTCTGCATTGATGCCGCTGACCAATTCTGCATGCGCTAGATACTGAATTCTGGCGGCGTGTTCTAGCCTCAAAGCTTGGTTCAACATGTCGATAAGTTCTTGATTAATATTTGTCATTTAATGATTCCTCCATTGAAAAAAATCGCGGCGAATATAGCGTCTTTTTGGTATGAACGGTACCGTAGTTTGGTTGCTTAACACTTGAGCTTGGCGCGCAAGTATGTTGCTCACGCGCTCGGTCTAGGGTTTCTTCAGGGGGGTTAAATAAATAAATTGATCCGACTCTGATCTGCTTGGTCTAGGTATGTAGCAACTCCGCCGATTTCGACTCCCGGTATTAGTTCTTCTTTGTGAATTCCCATCAGGTCCATCGTCATTGAACAAGCGACTAATTTGACTCCGGATTTTTGTGCCATTTGAATCATCTCAGGAAGGGACATCACTTGTTTTTTGCGCATGATGTTTTTCATGATGGAAGTACCAAGGCCTGCCATGTGTAATTTCGAGAGAGCAATCTTTTGAGCGCCACGAGGCATCAAAAAACCAAAAATCTTTTCGATCCAAGTTTTTTTCACAGCAACTTTTTGGCCCCTGCGAAGCACATTGAGTCCCCAAAAGGTAAAGAACAAAGTGGGTTTGTATCCCATGGCTGCTGCGCCGTTAGCAATAATGAATGCTGCTACAGCTCGATCGAAATTGTCATCAAAGACCACCACCGACATGTTTTTTTCTAAGGATGTGTTGGTCGAACAAACAGACGTTTGTTTTCGGATATAACTGGTTTGCAAACCGTTTTCAGAAACTGTTTTAAGTAACTCGTGACCTGCTTGCCGACACCATGCTGGAGCATCGCGTAAAAACCCTTTATCACTGGTCGTGATACTGAGGATGTTGCCTGTTTCCAATGTTTCTATTTCCTCTTTCAATTTCAAAATAGGGCCGGGACATTGCATCCCACAAGCATCGATTGATTTTGAAATTTTCATTTCGAGTGGCATGGCTTTTGTTGCAGGGGTGATTCCTTTATTGGGATCTTTTTGATAAGTCCCAGTCGCCAACATATAGATTTCGTAACCACCCGAGAGATTCCTGCAATCGAATCCTTTTTGCATCAGGATACGGCAAGCGTTATGAGCCCTGGGGCCGCTTTTACAAAACACGATGATCTTTTTGTTTTTGTCTAGTTGATTGAGTTCTTCTCTAAGCTTGCTTAAAGGGATATTTATTGCATTTGGGATCGTTCCATTTTTGTATTCTGTTCGGGTGCGTATATCTAACAACAATGTCTTTTCGTCTTTATTGAGCACATCTTGCACGTGACACATGTTGCTATCTCCTCGCATCCAGTTTACGGCAACAAATCCTGCATAATTGATGATGTCTTTTGCCGAACCGTACGGTGGTGCATAAGCCAGTTCCGCGTGCTCCAAATCGAATACGGTCAATTGTGCTCTGATGGCCAATGCGAGCACGTCGATGCGTTTATCGATGCCTTTATTTCCAACCGCTTGTGCGCCTAAGAGTTGGCCTGTTTCTGGATGAAACAATACTTTCAGTGCAATCGGTGTTGCGCCTGGGTAATAACCTGCGTGATCGTTTTCATTAAGATAAATCTTTTCATAGTTCATTTGTGATGCACGCAATGTTTTTTCATTCATGCCAGTCATAGCAGCGGTTAGATCAAAGACTTTACAAATCCCTGTGCCTTGTGATTTTCGATAACGACTGTTGCGTCCAAAGATGTGGTCAGCAGCAATGCGACCTTGTCTATTAGCAGGGCCTGCCAGAGGCAACAGTGTTTGTTGACGACCCACCAGATGATTGACTTCAACGACATCTCCAACGGCGTAGATTATTGGATCAGCGGTTTGCATGTGCTCGTTGACGAGAACACCGCCGCAGCGACCTATTTCCAACCCGCATGCTTTTGCGAGTTGATTTTCAGGTTTAACGCCAATTGCGAGAATGACGAGATCTGCTTGAATGGGATTTCCATTTTTTAAGAGGATTTGTATCCCTTGTTCGAGGGGTTCAAATCCAGTTACCGCATTACTTAAGTTTAATTGCACCCCTTTTTCGGTGAGTTCTTGATGTAACAATGTTGCCATTTCGGGATCTAACGCGTTCATCACTTGAGGCGCCATTTCAACCAATGTGACAGCGATGTTGCGTTGGTGCAGTGCTTCTGACATTTCAAGACCGATATATCCAGCGCCAATCACAACGGCTTTTTTAGGTTCGTGTTCAGAAATCCATGCATTGATTTGATCCATGTCGTGCATGTTGCGGAGCGTCATGATGCTTGGGTGGTCGATGCCAGGGATAGGAGGCACTAACGGTTTCGCACCAGGACTTAGTATTAAATGATCATAACTTTCTGTGTATTCGTGTTCTGTGTTTTTATCGAGGATTGTGATGGTTTGTTGCTCGCGATCGATGGATGTGACTTCCTGACGAACTCGTATGTCGATGTTGAATTGTTGTTGCATTTTCCCAGGTGTTTGCACCAGCAACCGTTGACGATCTGTGATCGTGCCGCCGATGTAATAGGGTAGGCCACAGTTTGCGAAGGAAATATATTCGTCGCGTTCGATTAAAATAATTTCTGCATCTTCTGAGAGTCTTCTTGCTCTAGCAGCAGCAGAAGCGCCGCCGGCAACGCCGCCGACGATGATGATTTTTTTAGACATTGCGATTTCCTTTTATTATTAAAAGTAGATTTTCTTTAAGGATTCCATGATGAGTTGCACGTTCCCACGAAATTTCAGTCATTCCCGCGAAAGCGGGAATCCAGGAAAGATATATATCAATTCTGGATCCCCGCTTTCGCGGGAATAGATCG
>JAHJDF010000001.1 GCA_018812595.1 Gammaproteobacteria bacterium | reverse complement strand
ATTCCCGCGAAAGCGACCCCCGTCATTCCCGCGAAAGCGGGGATCCAGAAAATAATATCTCTGGATTCCCGCTTTCGCGGGAATGACTTCGGTCTGGATCCCTAGCTGCTAGGGATGACGACTCACCATCTCTACGAATTGACGACGGAGCACATACTATAGAAATGCGATTCATCGCGTTTCTTGATCAATCACGATCCTCTTCCACGATTTCTTTCACAACAAATCTTGGACGATCCAGCACCTCTTGATAAATACGTCCAATGTATTCCCCCACGATTCCTAAACCAAAAATAATGAACCCCATAATAAAAAACGCGATCGCAAAGAGTGTAAACACCCCCGCTGCCTCCGGCCCAATAACCAATCGTCGAATGAATAAATAGACCACAAAAATCAAACTCAATACGGAAATCAAAATGCCAACCATCGTGAACACCTGCAAGGGCACGACTGAAAAATTGGTTACCAAATCAAAGTTATAGCGAATCAATTTATAGAGGTTGTAACTCGTATCCCCTGCCGCACGCTCTTCATGCGCAATGCCGACCTCTGTTGGATTAGCTGCAAAAGTCAATGCAAGCGCAGGAATAAAGGTAGAGGTTTCTTTGGTGGAAGCCATAAAATCCACAATCTTTCGAGCATATCCGCGCAACATACTGCCTTCATCTTTCATGACTAATGCAGGAGCAATTAAAGTACGAAAGTAGTTATGCAACCGGGATACCCAAATGCGCCACTTTTTATCTTGTCGATTCATGCGATACGTGTTGATGACATCGTGCCCCTTATCCAACGCTTCAATAATCTTTGGAATATCTTCCGGAGGATTCTGCAAATCCGCATCCATAGTTAACACATACTCACCAAGAACATGCTCAAACCCCGCCATAATGGCCATGTGTTGTCCGTAATTTCGATTGAAATGAATAATGCGGAATTGCTTAGGTCTGCGTTTATGGAATTCATTTAGCATCTCTGCCGAACGATCTTTACTGCCATCGTTTGTGAGAATCACTTCATAGGGTCTGTTTAAAGCATCCATTACTTTTGTTAAACGTTCATACAAAATTTCGAGCACTTCTTGTTCGTTATGAACAGGAATCACAATACTAATTTGTGGGTTTTGCATATTTTTCCTCTTCTATTTTTACGTCATTCATAGCTGCTTACTGGAATCCAAACCGAAGTCATTCCCGCGAAAGCGGGAATCCAGTTCTGGATCCCCGCCTTCGCGGGGATGACGAAGTGCCCGCGGGGATGACGAAGTGCCCGCGGGGATAAACTCCGTCGTTATTTATTAAATACTGTTCGCATCGCTTCAATGACTCGTGTTTGTTCGTCATCTGTCAATGTTGGGAACAACGGCAAACTTACTACACGCTGCCCAATGCTTTCCGCATTGGGGCAATCGCCTTCTTTGTAGCCGAATTTTTCGCGATAGTACGTAAACAAATGAACGGCGGAATAATGAAAGCCTGTTCCAATATCGTATTCTTTCATCTTCGTCATAAATTCATCGCGAGTCATTCCCGCCGCCTTTTCATTGATCAACGGTGTAAACAAATGCCAAACATGTTTGCAATCGTAAGAAGGTTTGGCCGGTAATTGCCACTCTTTCCAATCTTTTAACTCGTCGTAATAACGTTGAACGATCTGAGCACGGCGTTCATTAAAGGCATCTACGTGCGTCAATTGATGCATCCCGATAGCAGCCAGAAGGTCTGGCATGTTGTATTTGAACCCAGGTTCCAAAACGTCGTAATGTTGACTGCCTTGCTTCGAAAACCGGTTCCACACGTCTCGATCAATCCCATGAAAACTCTGCACTCGAATTTTTCTAGCAAGTGCTTCATCACGAGTCGTTACACAGCCGCCCTCCCCAGAGGTCATGTTTTTATTCGGATGGAAACTGAAGATTTGCACATCTCCAAAACTACCAATGCGCTTTCCTTTGTATTCCGCCCCAATGGCATGCGCCGCATCTTCTAATACGCGCAAATTGTGTTTCTTCGCCAATGCATAAATAGGGTCTAGATCAACCGGTAAACCCGCAAAATGCACTGGCATAATAACTTTCGTCTTTTCTGTAATCGCGGCTTCGATTCTATCCACCGTCAGATTCAACGTTCCAAGATCGACATCTACAAACACAGGCACTCCGCCCGCTTGAACGATCATGTTGGCGCACGCAACAAATGTCATAGACGGCAAGATAACTTCATCCCCAGGCTGCAAATCAAAGCCAAGCAATGCGACATGCAAAGCTGCGGTCCCAGACGTTAACGGGACAGCATAAGAAGCGCCAAGGTATTGCTGCAAACGTTTTGCAAATTCTTGCACGCGAGGACCTGTTGCTAACCAACCGGATTGGATGCAATCCACCACTTCATCGATCGTCGCTTGATCAATACAAGGTTTTGAAAAAGGCAAAAAATTGTTCATCCCAATAACTCCTTAAAAACACATCGTAACCGTCATCATCATCTCTAGCTGCTTGCGGGAATCCATTCCCCGTCATTCTTAGCTTCAGCTAAGAATCCAGACATCTTATTTTCTGGATCCACACCGAAGCGGGGATGACGATTTACCACCGACGCACAACAACAATCGGACGCCTTCGCGGGAACGACGATTGAAATAATCCTCTACCGCGTAATCAAATAGATCCCAGCAATAATTACTACGATTCCAGCCACTCTAACCAAGCTCAAGGATTCGCCTAGAAAAAAATAAGCTGCCAAGGCCGTCAAAATAAATCCGATACTTGTGAGCGGATAAGCCACACCAACATCTACTCGCGATAACACCAATAACCAAACAAACACGCTAGAAGCGTAAATCACCATGCCGATCCAAATAAAAGGACTCGCGATCACTTTCATGCCGATAGGAACAAGATTTTGAAAAGAAAATGAGAACACGCCAATACGCGTCATGGCCGCTTTTAACAAAATTTGTGCCACTGAATTCAGTACCATACAAATCAAAACAAGCGGTACCACAATATTGAACATGCAAATTCTCCTATCAAATACCAGCCCCACGATCCAGGTCTCTTTTATCCTGCGTAGGAGGGAATAAAGACCGAAGTCATTCTTAGCTTCTTGCTGGAATCCATCCTCAATTCTAGATCCCCGCTTTCGCGGGGATGACGGCTTTCGCGAGAATAACGGCTTTCGCGGGGATGACGGCTTTCGCAGGAATGACGGCTTTTTCGGAGGTGACGGCTTTTTCGAAAATAACGACAGCGCGATTACATAACAGAACATTTCGTTGCGTCTGCCCAATCACATAGAAACGACTCTGAGAATGGGTTTTTTTCATCTCCGAATAATCGTCAATGCGAGTCACAGCAAATACTCGTTGATTACTGTTCCATAACTCCCAAAAGGCTTGATTCGAAATCATCCACGAAGCAAAGGGCGCGAACTTTACACCAAAATCCAGCTCGTTCGTACAATCTGCAACGATCACTCTTTGACGCAAATAGAAAGGCAAATCTTGGTTGTAATGCCTGTAATTCACAATCCTGTCAGAAGGTTTGATCAATGTGTGCAATTGCATCGCAAGCGGCTTGATCGATTGATGATCAACATAAGGAATAGCATTCAACATGGATACTTCAAACAAAAACGCGCCTACCAACAAAACAAGAAAAGCCACTTTAAGACGAGAACGCCAGAACAAGCAGAAAAAGAATAAAGCAGTTACAACAAGAATCACTGTCAAAAGGATGAACCAAAACTGCGCCTGCTGTGGGTTGGAAAGCGGATAGAAATATGGAGCAATGAAAAGATAAGTTGCCAACACACCTATCAACAATAAAACAATGAAAGCACCAATTTTTAATCCTGTTGTTTTTTTAGCCTCAAAAGTTGCAAGGTATTTTCCCGTCAAAATGGCCGCTGGAATAAAGACAGGCAAGATGTATGGAATCAACTGCGATTGTGAAAAAGAGAAAAAAATGAAAATCGTGAAGAACCAAATGATTAAAAATAAATCGATCGATCGGTTGTCTTTTGAAATCCAAGCATGACGCATCGATTGCACCAAAAATGCAGACCATGGAAAAAATCCTAAAAGCATCACGACTGAATAAAAATAAAACGGTTCGTAACGAGATGCGGACAACGATGCATAACGTGAAAACTGCTGCTGAATAAAATAAAAGTGGAAAAATTGGGGATGTTGGAGTTGCAAAGCGATGTGCCAAGGCAAGGTAATAATAAGGAAAACAACAATTGCTAAAGGAATGTCCCATTTACGGATCAATCGCCACTGTTGAGTTAGTAATAACCACAGCAACAAAATCAAACCAGGAAAGACAATACCGATCAGACCTTTGGTCAACACAGCCAATGCAGAAAAACAGGCCGCCAAGGCAATCAACCCCATTCGCTTCTTTGTCTGTTCCTCAAGTAAACCAAAAAACGCTGAGATTAAAGTAATGGCAATCAGAACAGACACAGTCATATCAATCGATGCGTAGTGCGCTAAACCAAAATAGAGCAAGCTGGAAGTAAGAATCAGTGTGGAATAGATCGCAACACGTCGATCGTAGAAACGGTTCGCAAACACATAAGTAGCCAAACCACCGATCACACCAAAACAGACAGAGCCGATGCGCAAGCCCCATTCATGAAGCCCAAACAAATAAATCGCTAACGCTTGAATCCAATAAAAAAACGGTGGCTTTTCGAAATACAAGAGGTCGTTAAGGCGAGGAACAATAAAGTTGTGATGCACCAACATTTCACGAGCGATTTCACAATAACGAGCTTCATCCGGTGCGATCAATGCATAGCTGCCTAAAAACAAGCAATAAACAATCGCAATGCCTAAAGTGAAAAACAGTAAATCTTTCCAGAGATAAGATTGTTTACGCTGCCAAGGGAATTTCATGATCTTCCATTCGATAGTCAAAAAGGCGCGCATCCTATCAACAAAAAGAGACGCGATGAATCGCATCTCTACGCTCCATGAAGCACCTCATGCTCACGCAAGCTCCAATCGCCATCTCCGCGCATTTGTCATCCCCGCGAAAGCTGGAATCCAGAGTTGATATATCTCCTGGATTCCCGCCTTCGCGGACATGGCATCGTTCCAATTGTGTTAAACGCTTTGTGAGGTAAGATCCCTGGCACTTTGTTTGATCGGGCTAATTCATTACCGAAGGCTTCTGTAACAAAGCACCGTCATTTCATTACTAATAACCAATAATAAAGAGGCTCTATCATGTTTAATCCCTTGACTAGGCAATATCGTGACATTCTGGTCATTCACAATTGGAGGAGTCAATCCACCTATATAATTCCTGAAAGCAATCAACCATATTGCAATATCACCCAATCATTTTAAAAAAAAATGGACTCCAACAAACAGCTATCTCTAACCGAAAGAGAAGAATTCGGCTATACCGATGCAAAAATCTGTGCACTACGACTGCTAAAAACAATTTTCCTGTATACCGATAAAGAGTATGGTGGTCCCCTTCGTCAAGACAAAAAATTCGTTAAATTAAGATGCCTTATTTCTCCTTAGTTTTAAAAACCAGCTAAATAAATATCCGCTGGCGATAAACCACCTAAACCTTGATGCGGCCTTCGGTGATTATAAAAATCAAAGTACTCGCTGATCACTTCCCTCGCTTCATCCACCGTTTCGGGTTTCTTCAAATAAATACATTCGTATTTCACACTCCGCCAGAGCCGCTCAACAAAAACATTATCTAACGCTCGCCCTTTTCCATTCATGCTGATCTTGACCCCATGATCTAACAGCACTTGAATAAAATCCTTCGAAGTAAATTGAACCCCTTGGTCCGTATTAAAAACATCACAGCATTTGTGGATCAAACTCCGTTTCAAAATCTCT
>JAHJDF010000111.1 GCA_018812595.1 Gammaproteobacteria bacterium | reverse complement strand
TTTTTATAATCACCGAAGGCCGCATCAAGGATTAGGTGGTTTGTCCCCAGCGGATATTTATTTGGCTGGTTTTTAAAACTGAGGAGAAATAAGGCCTCTTAATTTAACGAATTTTTTGTCTTGACGAAGGGGACCACCATATTCATCTAAAAAAATACTGTATTGAAAATTACTTTTTAGACACATCTATTCTCTCGGATATATCAGATTCAAAAATTAATGAAACACAAATAAAACGAGAAATCAAAGAAGCTATTTGTTTACTTAACTTCGATAAAAATACGATTGTTTTTCAAAAATTAGCGGAAGTAGTAGGTGAAATTCCACAAGAAGTTTTAGATACCTTTGATGCTTCAAAAATTATGGATACATTAATCAATAAAATTGGGCTAAAAAATTTTAATACTTTGGTGGAAAAATTTATTGATAAAGCTAAAGAAAAAAACATTTTGAATACAATTTTTGCTGAAATTCTTTTAAAACTGAATAATGACTGACTTTGAATAAATCTTAATAATTAGAAAGGTTGTTTTGAGCGCTTATGACATAATTAAAATAAGGAGAATGCAGGATTTTTACAAAAGAACTTGCTTGCCTTGTTAAAGTATTCGAATAGTACAATTATGAATATCGAGATTGAAAAACAACAAAACCTAAGCATTAAGAAAACCCAAAGGTGTTAAATGTACTTATTAAGGATCTAACAACAGAACCATGTCTACATATGATGATTTCAAAGACAGATTCAAATTACTAGCAAGCAAAAACCAGCATTTAGTTATAAATACTTTATCTAACATTTTCACCATGCGACTAATTGGAAATAAAACTCATGGCGATTTGGCGGAAATAGGAATGGTTGAGTTTATTAATCAGTTCATGTACGACTTTAAAAGTGAACATGTAGGAAAAGACTTGTTTAGAGCAAAAGAGCATGAAGAAGACATTATTATTATCAATGAAATAACAAAGACAAAATTTCCGGTTAGTCTAAAAGCATACGGCGATGGTCCTCTTCAACTTTCTACTGATAGCCATCAAAAAATGTTTCCTTTTTTGGAAAAACAGGGAGAAAAAATAAAAGATAAAGAGAAAATTCAAAAAATATTTTCGTCTCCCGAGTTTTCTGATTTTGGGGCGATTAATGTAATGCCACTTATTTATGACGAAAAAAACAAGCGTTGCAACATAATGATTTTTAATCATACGAGAGCAATAGAAGATACTGAAAAAATTGTTTATGTTGGAAAAGGACAAAAATTTGATGTTGACACACAAACCGTTGTCTCTACTAAGGGAAGATCTCATCCGATTTTTATGTTTGTGGACAAATCTGGTCGTTATATTTGTGAAGTAAGATATGGTGGTGCTTCCGCAAATGCGCTTCAGAGAGGTCTTTGGACGCATACAAAAAACGCACTTGCATATTTCGATTCACTAACAAATGGTTGGATAGATTATTCACACAATCACACACTTGTTAAACTTTTCAGGCTTGCACTGAATAGTTCTGAACAAGGCCATAAACTTGCAAATGATCTTTTGCAAAAAGACATTGATCGACTAAAACAATTATGAATACTCAACAAGATATTTTTGGTAAACACACCCCCGTTACCCCAAAGACAGAAGGGATAAAATATGCGGGTTCGAAGCTAAAAATTTTACCTTACATTATTGATGTCGTATCAGAATTAAAAGATGTGAAAAATGTTTTAGACGGATTTAGTGGTACAACAAGGGTTTCGCAAGCCCTTGCGCAGTTAGAATACGATGTTACTGCTAGTGATATTTCCGAATGGTCAGAGGTTTTTGCAACTTGTTATCTTAAATCAAATAAAACAGACAAGTTTTATCAAGAAATTATTAACTATCTCAATAACTTAAAAGGTTATTGTGGCTGGTATACCCAACACTATGGGGCTGAGACATTAGAAAAAAAAGTTCCTTTTCAAACTAAAAACACGAAAAAGCTTGATGCAATTAGGGACGAAATGGAAAAGTTAAATTTAGAGTGGGAAGATAAATGTGTGATTCTCACAAGTTTAATTTTTGCTCTTGATTCAGTTGATAGCACGCTTGGTCATTATGCTGCCTATTTATCCAAGTGGTCTCCGAGATCATATAATGATCTATTTTTAAAGCTTCCAACAAGATTTAGCCATAATGGAAATCATAATGTAATCAAAGGAGATATCTTTGACACTATTGAAAATAGTGAATTTGATTTAGTTTATTTTGATCCCCCTTATGGGTCTAACAATGAGAAAATGCCACCGAGTAGAGTGCGATATGCGTCTTATTATCATATTTGGACAACTATTATTAAAAACGATAAACCAATGGTTTTTGGCAAGGTAAACAGAAGAGAAGATAGTAGGGATTTAGTAGCGGGTTCAATTTTTGAAGAGTTTAGAAAAGATAAAGACGGATCTTTTATTGCTATGCAAGCAATACGAAAAATGATTCAAGCTACGAAAGCAAAATATATTTTACTTTCTTATAGTTCTGGCGGTAGAGCTACTAAGCAGGAACTTAACGATATCATTAATGAATCTGGCAAGCTCATAAAGGCGATCGAAATAAATTATAAAAAAAATGTTATGGCAAATATGCGGTGGACTCATGAATGGATAAATAGTGACGGGAAATATCATGAGTATTTGTTTCTTATGGAAAAGACGAAAGTTAAACAAAATTAAGAATCTAGCTATTTCGGATAATTATCGAGATAGTCTTTTACCCATGCTTTGCCTTTGTTTGTAATGCGGTAAAAAACAGGGGTTATTTTTGCGCCGGGTTTTGGCATCTCTTTTGCTTCAACCAATCCATAATTGATAAGGGCATTCATCGCTTTTTCACGGTCTTCTGCAGAATATGCTTTGTAAAGTTGTGAGACGTAGTTTCTTTTTAATAAACCTTCATCGCATTTCAACAGCATGCGTATTTCTAAGGTAGTTAGTTCCACTGTTCTGTTCTCCTATACGTAAACTTACTCTGAATTCATTTTTTACTTATTTCTTGTTCGAGTGAACGTTCCAAAAATTTGCTCATTTCTTCTTGGCTCGGCAGCTGCAAACTGTATTCAGAAACGAATAATTGGTTATCCATACCGGCTAAAGCGTATTTAACGAGCGCGTGATTTTTTTCAGTACAAAGCAGAATTCCAACAGGCGGTTTGTCGCCTTCTGTCATCTCATTTTCTTTATAGTAATTGAGATAACTATCAAGTTGTGAAATATCCCCTTGTTTAAATTGGCGGAGTTTGAGTTCAATCAAGACATTGGTTTTAAGGATCTTGTGATAGAAAACTAAATCGATAAAAAAGTATTCACCGCCAATCAAAACGCGTTTGTTGCGTGCTTCAAAGCAGAAACCTTTACCGAGTTCCAAAATGAATTCCTGTAATTTCATGACCAACGCGTCTCTCAAATCATTCTCGAGCATGATTTCGCTGGGTTTAAGGCCAAGAAATTCAAAGATGTATGGGTCCCGAATGATCTCTGATGGTTGTTCGGGTAATTTTTTCGAGCGCACCATTTCAACAAGTTTTTCCTTGTTTTTTGATAGGCCAACCCGCTCGTAATAAAGGCTGCCTATTTGTCGTCGGAGCTCTCTCACCGCCCATGTACATTTAATACACTCTAATTCATAGAAAGCGCGCTTTAGAGGGTCGTTGATTTTTATCATCTCAACAAAATGTGAGAACGATAAATGTGTCAACAATGTGTTGGCATCTAATCCTTTGATTTTTGGGTGGGTTGCAGATTTCGCAGACGCTGTCTGCGAAATTTGTGGAAAGAAATTTTTCCCAAGTAAACTTTTGAATTCCGCAGACACTGTCTGCCAAATTGTGGGATATGTTTGGTAAAACAATCTAAATAATTGCAGGTACCTTTCCGAACAGCCTGGAATGTTTTGTTTTTTTAATTTCTCAGCCAATTTGGTCAATAACGCAGTGCCGTATTGAGCTCTGTCGGAACCTTTTTGTTCATATTCTTGTATATAGGCTCCAATCACCCAGTTACGTAAAGTTGCGCAAAGGTTAATCGTTTTATTGGCCCTACTATTAAGCTGTACGTGAGCTTGACCGATGGCATTTACTAAATCGTTGAATTGCATCATTTATCTCAGATGTTTTTAGAAGTGAATAGGTGGTTATGATAATTAATATAAAAACAAAAACAATAATTTTTATTAAAAGATTGCTTGCGCCAAGCATTATAATGAGTATTATAACAAGCAAGAGTTAAGTTCTACCGACTCTTAAAAGCGAAAGCCGAGATAGCGCTAACTACCCCGACTTTCTAATCAAAATCAACCTATTGAGGAGGCTGAAAATGACTAAGCAAAATTGTAGCACATCTGTTGTTTGTTCTGAGGGGCAACTCTTCTCTCAAACATTACCTGAATTTGTCCATGTTGTTTCTGAACAGAATGACATATACACCTTTTCTCGTTCGATTACCGGTCAGGAGCTTATAGAGTGTGCAAAGCATCTGTTGAATCATCGAATGCTTTTGGGCGATTTATTGACGAATGTTGAACTTGCAAAAGAATTTTGTATGGGGCAACTGGCGGACATGGAAGATGAGCTTTTTATTGTGATTTTCTTAAGTAGCCAAAATCGTGTTTTGGGTTTTGAAAGACCGTTTTACGGAACAATTAATCGCGCAATGGTTTATCCACGTACGATTGTAAAACTGGCTTTGCAATACAACGCATCTGCGATAGTTGTGGCGCATAACCACCCGGGAGGAAAGACCCTTTTTAGCGTTGAGGATCTTGAATTGACCCGGCAATTAGAATCACTCATGCAGTCCATCGACATTCGATTACTGGATCACATTTTAGTAGCGGGCGGGATGGCAATTAGCATGAAAGACCGCGGGTTTCTCTAATCGTGTAGGGGAGAGCGGTCAATGGCTCTCCCATTCCTTGCTACATCGTTTTATGTTTTTCTGCGATCGCTTTTAATTCGGTTTCTGCGGTTTTTTTATCGAGTTGCCAGAGGTTGAATTTGATTGCCAGTTTGGCGAACACTTCTGCGCCTTTGGCGATGAGGGCCTCGCGTTCTTTTGCTTTTTCAGCCAACAGCTTTTCTATTTTTTTCATCTTCTTTTGTTCGGCAGGGGTAAGGGACATCTTTCATTCCTTGTGATTCATTTATTGAGTCGATGTTTATATTAGCTATTGCTTTTATTTTCAAATTTTCGTCTTTTATAAAACACTGTATTTATCACTATCCGTACACTACAAATCCGCTCATTTTTAATCAGTCTATACATAGGGGCTTCGCCCCTATAACCCCAATCAATCCTACACACCCGATGCAACTGCGTTGCGTAAGTAATATCTATATAATTATCAAGTGGTTATTATTTAATTTGGTTATAAAAACTCACCACTTTTGTATTCAAAACGTATTCATATTAGGTGTTTTATGTATTCATATCGTAGTCAAAATGACATTTTCAACACATTGAATAAAACAACTTATTTCAAACCCTCAAAAAAAGTATGATCGCTTCTCACACATTTGGAGCATTTTATGAGCACCCTCACGATTAGAATCGATGCAACTCTCAGAAAGCAATTGGACGATTACTGCAGCGAAACGGGCAGTAAAATGAGCGATGCTTTACGCCATTTTATTAAGGACGGACTGGAACGACATCAGCAGAAAAACGAACTGGGCTTTGTGGATTCCATCGGATCACAAGGCCTCATGGTCAATGAAAAACGCGCTATCAGAGCTGTTATTGAAAGCCTGTATATCGTTCGAAGTCTTGCAAAAGATCAGGCCGTTTTAGACGAGACCACGGAGAAGGCCAAAGACGTGTTACGCGAAGGATGGTTTTACGATAACAAATAAAAGCAGTGAACAAATTGTTTGAGCTTATGGAGTAAGCACACATAAAAATCCTTTCAAATTTTAGAAAAGTTACTGGACAACTCATAAATTTTTCCTAAATCTATCCCTGCGCCAATTACATTAATAATAAAGAATGAGAAGAATCGTTCGAACCGCGGCGTTGGACAAAATTTAAGTTAGATGCATACGTGGTTTGTAGACGAAGTTTTTTAAGGCGCTCATTTCATTGTCACTTTTCTTATTCGCCTTTAGCTATAGTCACAAGTCACAACCTCACATTATTAATGTTTTTGATGTAAAGGCTAAAAAGAGAATGTTTCGCAGAATTCCTGATCGCGCTCGATTGTACTGGAATCATTGTCGCGATGATTTCAGTAAGGGTGAATGTTATCGTCTCGGCACCTACGTACGACAAAATCGTGGGTTGGCTAAATCTTTTTATATCAAAGCAGCCAAAGCAGGGAAGGCAGAGGCCTATATAAAATTAGGGGAGTTTTGTGTTGAAGAGCGAGAGAACTCACAAGCTTTAAAGATGTATTTAGCAGGGGCGATGCAAGGGAATGATGAAGCCGTAGAAAAATTAAAAGCATTTGCTGCTCAAAAAAATAATACCGCTCAATATTATTTAGGTCTGATCTTTGAACAGCGGCAACAATGGCAACAAGCACAAGAATGGTATGAAGGATCCATATTAATAACAGGCGAAGATCAATATGTTATAGCCATGCATCGTCTAGGGCAGCTATATCAAATTGATCGTAGATCTTCAACTGACGAAATCATTATTCAAAAGGATATAACCAAAACACTAGAGTGGTATCAAAAGGGTATTGAGCAAGGATGTGCCCATTCTTTAAATGCTTTAATCGAGTTGGCAAAAACAGAATTATACGCCGCAGAATTATTGGCACAGATGTGTGTTGATGGAAAAGGGTGTATCACTAAAAATTTAAAGAAAGCCATCAAGTACTATGAACAAGCAAGTGAGCTAGGAAGTACTGAAGCCAATTATCAGTTAGGCATTTGTTATGAAAAAGCATCTGATATTCCCGATCATTCGATACAAGCATTTCATTCCTATTCGGTAGCTGCCAAAAAAGATCATCAACAAGCTTTACCAGCGTTAGAAAAATTAGTTCAAACTGTTCAACAAGTTTCATTAATGATTGATTTGGCTGAACTTTACTATCGAGCTTTTAGCCACATAGAAAAGGCTACTCAATGGTATAAAAAAGCAATTGATCGAGATGAAGCCGCTGCTTTATCTAAATTAAATCAAATAGCTGTTGAAGATGCTGGTTTTGCATACCGCTTTGCCAAGTTGTATGAATCAGAAAATTTACAGCGAGCAACGATTTATTACGCTATTGCAAGGCGTCAAGGCCATCACGAAGCAACGACGCAGTTACAAATTTTACTTGAAAAGGATAGTGCAGAAGCCCAATACGCCGTGGCGTATGAATACCATCACCCCAGAGGAGAATTGTTAGAGGCAGCAAAATTATGTATGCAAGCTGCGGAACAAAATAATCCTTTGGCGAAGAGATATTTAAAAAACACTCCTTTTAGTGTCGAGGTGTGTTTAACAATCGCAAGCTTGTATGAAGAAGGAAAGCTCGTAAAAAAGAATATGGAACAGGCTTTTGATTTTTATATACGGGCGAGCGACTTAGGCAATACGGATGCAGCTTTTCATTTAGGTGATTTATATCGAAATGACCAGCTGGGCGTAAAAAAAGACCTCAAAAAGTCACTGCATTATTATAAACGAGCCAGTGACTTAGGCAGTGTGGAAGCTGCTTATCAAGCAGGACTTTGTTATGAAGAAGATCCGAACGAAGCAGATAATTTTACTAAAGCCTTCGATTATTATTTGATTGCAGCGAAGCAAAAACATGAAAAAGCTTTAGCCGCATTAACACGCCTAACTGAAGAATCACAAAATGCTAAATTTGCATATCAATTAGCAGAGTTTTATTACCAAAACCGCAACGAGATTCAATTGGCGGCAAAGTGGCATAAACAAGCAATAGACCATGGTTCTGCAATTGCCAAATCAAAATTGCCACAACGAATCAATTCAAATGCTGATTTTGCATACTCCGTTGCACAGTTGTACGAAACAGACGACAGGCAACAAGCGATGATTTATTACGCTGCCGCTGTACGCAATGGGCATCAAGCGGCAAATGAGTATTTGCAATCGCAAATTGCAGAAGGTAATGCCGATGCACAGTATGCGTTGGCCGTTGAATATCACAAACAAGGACGCGTTTTAGAAGCAATAACGTTGTGTTTAAAAGCCATTGCGCAGTTACATTCTTTAGCGACTCACCATTTATTGACTACTACATTTAAAGCAACGATTTGCATGCAAATAGCATCTTTATGTGAGCAAGGAACCGAAGTTCCAAAGAACATGCCGTTTGCTGAAAAGTTTTACCTTAAAGCGAGTGATCAAGGGAACACAAAAGCTCACTTTCAATTAGGTCAATTCTATCAAGTGGAACATGTTGGGGTGTGCCAGGATCTGGAAAAATCCTTTAACCATTATCTACAAGCAGCCAAAGCAGGCGATCAAGCAGCGCTGGCTCCATTAGAACGTTTAGCTGAAGAAATGGATGCTGATAAGCAAGTGGCATTGGGAGATTTGTATTGCTCACCGTTTACGGACATTGAAAAAGCCAAACATTGGTATCAACAGGCAGCAGAAGTAGACAACGGAACAGCCAAACAGAAACTGCGGGATATTGAACAACAAGAGAATAGAAATAGTTACCGAAGATAAATGTCAAAACCAATAAAATGGGTGAAGTGATGTGGAACGAAGAACCAAAAATTGATTCAGGGATAAAAGATTTATATAAATTGTTAGGAGTTACTCCAGATGCCTCAGAACGTGAAATTAAAAAAGCCTTCCACAAAAAATCTTTAGCCTTACACCCGGATAAGGGCGGCAGCAACGAACAAATGGCCGCGTTAAATGAAGCCTATGAAATTTTAAAAGACCCCGAAAAAAGGGAAAAATTTAATTTCGAACGCGAGCAATTTAAAGACGAAGAGGATGACTGCCCGCAACCCGTTGCCGGCTTCATAAAAAATGATTGGATTGCCTTTTCTTTACAATTCAAGCAGCTTCATACCAGTTTGATGAGTCAATACAGCAGTGAACCCCCAAGATTTAATGAGGCAAATCATTTCAAACCATACAAAACAGATTTATATGAGTCATACCCGGATTTATTCACATTCATCCGAGCTAAATCAGCACGATCCACTAGTTATGTCTCAAGCAATCAAGTTCCGGAAAGCATCAACCCAGGGTTAGCCATAGAAATATTGACTGATTTTTTACAAGGAAAATATTATGGAATGGTCCTCACTAATAAGGCTGCGTATTTATCTACAGAGCTAGGTAGAGTCAAAACCATAATGCCCTATGCACCGGCATTGAAGCTATACGAAGGAATTTTAGAACTTTTCGAGAGGGCTCAGTGCCAAGAAGAAAACACACAAAGTGAAGCAGTGTTAAGCGCACTTAAAAAAATCACTGATTATGCGAAACAAACGGACATGCTCTCCATTCCCTTTGTAGCTCCGTTGTTGCAGAACAAATACTTTCGTCATTTATATACACACACATTAAATCAATATTGGCTTTCCGATCATCGGAAATTGGAACCCCAAACTTTAGAGCCATTTAATGGTGTTAAGGCTACCAAAGAAATTTTAGACAGTTTGCGCCTGCAATTATCGCGATCATCAGGGATCAGCGAAGAACTAAAAGCACTGATTTCTACCGTAAAAACTTTATATAAATTTGAAAAGGATTTAGCCAAGGATGCAGAGGCTGAGCGTCCCGCAGATTTCTATCGCGAGCGTGCTTATCATCTTTTAGATTGGTTCCCAGCGTTTTCAGGCATGATCAATTCGCAAGTGATGATCAATGTTTTTTTAAGGATCGGGATCTACTTTCAATTGGCTTCTCAATTAGCAGATCGCTCCTCCATCCAAGCCGCAGATGAACAATTAGCGCTGCAAATGTACTTAAGCGCATTCGGCATAGCCCACCATGCGACTCCTGATGTTGAGTTATATGTGTATGTGCATGGATTAAAACAAATAGCGGCCTTTAAATATCAGCACCCGCATTTACCCGAAATGATTCAAGCTTTTCAAAGTCGGGCATTAAAAATAGCGGATGTGTTTCCGATTCATACCCCGCTCTCTCCTAACATTGATTTTATGGTTAAAGGCCAACAATCCCTTGGGCTAATGCGAAATTTACTCCATACCTTGATTCAAGTGATTGAGGATAATCGTGCAGGCAACAGCGATATTCATATCGATCATGATTATGTGACGGTCTTGTATCAGGCTTATGAAGCCTGTTTAAAACATTGGTATGAAGAAAAGTATGATCCAGCCAGCGAACAAAAAATTCGTTTAGCGCTCATGGACGAAATGTTGCTCAAAAAGGGTTGGACCTTTTTAGATCTAGAAGAAAACCTCAATTCACCATGGATCATGCTCAATCAAGATGAAGAGGGCTGGATGGCCCCTTCAAAATTGCCTTGGCAAGAAACGTCATCCGTCAAAACCTATCGTTCCCTCAATGGCCTTCAATTAAATTACAAGACCGGAAAACTTGAATTTTTATTTAAGAAAGTAGCGGCGAATGACCTGGAATATACCCGTGTCATTAGTGAGTTTGATTTAACTGAGATGCTAGAAAGAAACATTCAAGGAGCGGTTTTTAGCTTAGATCCGGTAGACCCTGAAATTATTTATCATCCCTTTAATAAAATGCGTTTTGCACCGGACTCGGTTTATAAAACTGAATTTTTTAATACGATGTTATTAACAGACTATATTTTAAAGTTTTTAACGACAGGGAGAGAGGTACAAGGGCAGTATCCTTATGCCACTCGATCACTAGAACGCATTACCGCGCATTTACCGCTCTATTTAAAAAAGATCATTACCGATTTTCATGAATCCCAACACAGTGAATCCTTACATCGGTTCTGGATTGAAGCAGAAGAAATTCCAGTCGCATTGGATGAAACCGATATTGAGAAAACTGGAGCTCGACGAGTCGCCGTTGGCGATTTAAAGATGGTAGTAAAAAAGCATGTCATGGGGCGCGATGAACACGGGGAATTAATTGATATAGAGGAGCACGATGAAGGTTGGAAGATTTATGTCATTTCCAAAACAGCTAAGGCTAAGCTAGATAAGACGAGGAACTATGGCGCCATTCAATCGCCCGCCATTATTTTTATAGAAAAAGAAGAACAGTTTTATTTTTTAGACAGCTCAAACGAAATAAGCCAATCATTTTTCATGCCTCGTCAACGTAGGTTGTTGGAAAAATTAATCAGACTGTCAAAGATGGAGAGGAGAGCAAATGGCGAAGTCATCAAGACGCAAAAAAACACCTATTGGTTATATAAATTAACGCGTGACGTTACTGAATTTAGGCATAAACCGCATAAGTTTTCACCGGAATATGTTTTTGCTCATGAATTCACTGCGCATTACAACGAATTTGCACAATATTTTCCTGAGTTTGGCAGGTTGCGAGAATTGAGCCGAATCACCGTACTGATCAAGTTCATGAACGGTTTGCGAGGAAACAACAAAGAAAATGTCGCGAAGTTGGACGATGCACTAAATGATGTGCCGCATTGGCAAGCGAGAGGAAACGAGATTTCGCGGGCTATTCAACAGGTCAGACAAAAGTACACCGATGACTACAATCAAGGATCTACACAGGTTTTGAATCAACTGAACACGGAGTTTAGTCGATTGAGTGGTGAGATTTCGAAGATACCTGGAAGGAAGAAGCAATCCTTGCGCGAGATAAAAAATCAAATAGGGAGTTTTTCATTCAGTACTGATTCGAATGAAGTCAACGAAGTTTACAGTGCCAACTATACGCGGATTAAGAATGAAGTAGAAAGTAGTCATGGATATTCAGCGTGGTATCAAGTGGAATCAGAAGTTCGATCAAAGCTAAATAGTCAACGATACGAGATAGCCGAACAATTGAGTCAAGCGAAGCGAGCAGGGTACCGTCAACAACTGATTCAATTATTTGGGGATCGCTTGTCGTGGGATATTGATCGATTCATAGAAGGAGATTTAAGTTATTTGGCAAATTCGCTGGCACGAGAAGAGCAAGCCGAAGCCGAGAAACAAATTCGAAAGTCTTTTCCCGATCAAAGCACAAGTGATGTTGATGCAGCCTTGAAGAATGATAGAAACGCAATTGCCCGGATGGCAAGGAAGGCTGTTGACAAGCAGTTTTCGCAGTACAAAAGCCAAGTTGAGACAGAAGTAAAAAAAGCCGAACAAGTGGTTCCGAATGAAAAGAAAGCACTGAGAGATCAACGAGATGAATTATCGCGAGTAGAAAAGATATTTAGCGATTTAAGATTTGGAGCTGACGTACCAGAAACAGAATCAGCCAAGAGGGCGCAGCAAGATTATTTATCGAAGCAATGTTTTTGGGTGCTTTCCAGCGTTCATCACAATCCAAACGGCTCACGCATCGTCTACGGCGGCGTTCACGTAGAACCCCAAGTCAACGTTCTCCCCAGCGGAAGCTCACAACATCAGAATTTGGTGAACTCAACTTCGGAAAATAGTCATGTTGATTCTAGGAATATTAGTCATGCTGGTAGAGCAGGTCGACAAGCTCGTCTGCGTGAATTAGCTGAATTTGATAAACTTGGTAGCGCTGATCGTGGCTGGCTCAAACAAGAAATAAATAGAGTTAACAATGGCTCACGAGATACGATTCGTGTACCACGTGGAAAGGAGCTTGCGCATGAGCGAGGACGGGAAGCGGCGAAAGGATATAGTTATCAGCATTCAAATCTGCAAGATGCGGACTTACATCGACTCCAGCACAAATACGATGATAAGGGGAGAGCTAACAAAGAACGACCCATTAACAATTCAAGAAGAGGGTAATTATGAAAATCACACAAAAACAAATCGAGGCTGTAATCGCTTTGCCAGGCCCGAAACGATATGCACATTTTATTAAAGTTGCAGCGGATCAACGGCAAGTCTGGGGATTATATTTAGATGGATGGGCGTTAGCAGGGACCTCTGATGAGACTCCCGTATTTCCTATCTGGCCTGCGAAAGAATATGCCTTGTTATGCGCAACAAAGGATTGGGCGCAATATGAAGCAAAAGCAATAGATTTGGATTATTTGTTAGAGACTCTTATCCCTAATTTAAAGGACGATCAGGTTAAATTAGGGGTTTTCTATACGCCGAATGACAAAGGCGTTTTGCCGGAATTAGACCAATTTACATCAGACATCCGTATGGAATTGGACAGAATAGAATAGCTTTTTGCCATGGCACACTTGCCAGTAACCGATGGCAACAATCAGCCATAAGCCATAACAGAATATAACTATCCCATTGATTTATTTGCTATTACTTATTGCCATCGGCTGTGGTTTATCACAAAACTTAGACTCAAAAGTTTCTTCTGCTAACCAAGGATGGATTCAGCAGGAAATCAATCGAGGCGGTTATTTACGTAATCCACCCGGTAAAGATTTAGCACATGAGCGAGGCCGAGAAAAAGCGAAAGGTTATGGTTACGAGTTTGCCCATTTACAGGATCGAGATTTACATATGAAGCAGCACCAATATGACGACTATGGTCGAAAGAATAAAGAGAGGCCTGTATGAAGATCAGTCAAGAAGAGATCGATACGGTGATTCAGTTATCTGCTGCCCAACGTTATAGTTATTTCATTGTGAACGTTGTTTCTCGTCAGGAAGCATGGGGACTTTATGATGATGCGAATGGTTGGGTCCTTTATGAAACAGAAGAAGGGCAATCCGTTTTTTCTCTGTGGCCTGCGAAAGAATATGCGGCATTGTGTCTGGATCCAGCCAGGCCGCATTGCCAACCGAAAGCCATTGGGTTGGCCGATATCCTTCATGATTTAATTCCCCACTTTAAAGCCGATGCATTAATACCTGGTATTTTCCTCTGTACACGTCAAAAAATCCTCTCTGTAAACAATATTCGTTTTTTTGATGCCAAAATGTTGATATCGGGTGGTTGCTATGCTTCCCCTGATTCAATTATTTGGGGATCGCTTGTCGTGGGATATTGATCGATTCATAGAAGGAGATTTAAGTTATTTGGCAAATTCGCTGGCACGGGAAGAGCAAGCAGAAGCCGAGGAACAAATCCGGAAGTCTTTTCCCGATCAAAGCACAAGTGATGTTGATGCAGCCTTGAAGAATGATAGAAACGCAATTGCCCGGATGGCAAGGA
>JAHJDF010000036.1 GCA_018812595.1 Gammaproteobacteria bacterium | reverse complement strand
GTTATCTCCGCTTCTCTTCCGTCGTCATGCCCGCGAAAGCGGGCAATCCAGTCTCTCTTCCGTCGTCATGCCCGCGAAAGCGGGCAATCCAGTCTCTCTTCCGTCGTCATGCCCGCGAAAGCGGGCATCCAGTATTCCACATGACATTCTGCTATATTTTTCTGGATCCTTAGCTTTCGCGGGGATGACGAAACGGGCGGATTGCAACAGGCCCCTTCGCGGGAATAACGTATAAAAATACGAGATATTCATATGACTCAGTTTCTTTTTTCTCATCTTCCTTTTTGGGCGAAACGCTTTGGTGTTGCGCCTGTCCTGCCTATGTCACGCGATGAGATGGATGCCTTGGGTTGGGACAGTTGCGATGTCATTCTCGTGACAGGAGATGCTTATGTAGATCATCCAAGCTTTGGAATGGCATTAATCGGCCGCTTACTGGAATCGCAAGGCTTTCGAGTGGGCATCATCAGCCAACCCGATTGGCGAAGTGTTGATGATTTCATGGCCTTAGGGCGACCTAATCTATTTTTTGGTATTACATCCGGAAATATGGATTCCATGGTGAATCGCTATACGGCCGATCGAAAGATTCGTACGGATGATGCCTATACCCCAAATGCTGAGCCGCATCATCGTCCCGATCGAGCGGTACTTGTGTATGCACAACGTTGTCGGGAAGCCTATGGAGATATACCCATTATTCTTGGAGGCATCGAAGCCTCATTACGGCGTATGGCACACTATGACTATTGGTCCGATCAAGTACGGCGTTCTATTTTGCTCGATGCTAAAGCGGACTTATTAATCTATGGCAATGCAGAGCGTGCGATTGTTGAGGTTGCGCATCGCTTGGCGAAACGGGAAACAATCGAAACCATCACCGATCTAAGAGGGACGGCTTTTATTAAATGTCATCGCGGGGATCCAGGCCTACTCCGTCATCCCCGCGAAAGCGGGGATCCAGATCCGTTTTGTCATCCCCGCGAATGCGGGGATCCAGAAACTATTGATAATCTGGATTCCCGCCTACGCGGGAATGACGTTGCGCTGGATTCCCTGCGCGGGAATGACGTTGCGCTGGATTCCCTGCGCGGGAATGACGGGGAAGATCTCGCGAATGACGATTTGTCTTCTGCAGAGAAAAATGACGTGATTCGTCTGCCGTCTTATGAAGAAGTGAAACAAGATCGAGTGCTCTATGCAAAAGCGAGCCGTTTGAGTTATTTAGAAACGAATCCTTATTGTGCGCGCTCTTTGGTGCAACGACATGGTGATCGCGATGTGTGGATTAATCCTCCGCCGTTGCCGCTTTCAACCGAGGAATTAGATCGTGTTTATGAATTACCGTACTCGCGCAAACCACACCTAAGCTATGCTGATGCGCGTATTCCAGCCTATGAGATGATCCGTTTTTCAGTCTGCATCATGCGAGGCTGTTTCGGTGGCTGTAGTTTTTGTTCCATCACCTGTCATGAAGGTCGCGTGATTCAGAGTCGTTCGCAATCTTCCGTATTAAACGAGATTGAAGCAGTTCGAAATTTAACGCCTGGATTTACTGGAGTGATTTCAGATTTAGGCGGCCCGACAGCGAACATGTATCAGTCCAAATGTTTAGATGCGACCTGCGAATCCAAGTGTCGTCGTTTTTCTTGTCTTTATCCGAAGATTTGTAAATTTCGTTCCACCGATCACACACCGTTGATTCAACTGTATCGAGCAGCACGTAAATTACCGGGGATTAAGAAAGTTTTGATTGGGTCTGGTGTTCGATACGACCTGGCAAATGAGTCTCCAAAATATATTCAAGAGCTGGTTGAGCATCATGTTGGTGGATATCTCAAAGTGGCTCCTGAACATATTTCCGAAGGAACGTTATCGAAAATGATGAAGCCGAGCATCGAG
This sequence comes from Gammaproteobacteria bacterium, assembly GCA_018812595.1. GTDB lineage: Bacteria > Pseudomonadota > Gammaproteobacteria > UBA12402 > UBA12402 > JAHJDF01. The sequence continues at coordinate 17,747 of JAHJDF010000036.1, read as the reverse complement.
ATCTATGAACGATTTCAGGTGTTGTTCAATCGCTATTCCCAAGCGGCAGGGAAGACGCAATACCTCATTCCATATTTTATTGCAGCGCATCCAGGAACGACGGATGAAGACATGTTGGAGTTAGCGTTGTGGTTGAAGCGCCATGATCTAAGGGTGAGCCAAGTGCAAACGTTTATGCCAACTCCGATTACTTTAGCGACAACGATGTATTACTCGGGCATCAATCCATTAAAACCGATCACAGATCAAGGCGAGTCCGTCACTGTGCCAAAAGAAGCGAGGGTGCGACGTTTGCATAAAGCCTTTCTGTTGTATCACCTACCTAAAAACTGGCCCTTGATTCGGGCAGCCTTACGCAAGATGGGGCGTATGGATCTGATAGGAAATGGGAAACGGTATTTGGTGCCAAGAGAAACAAGTAATCGCCCGTCAATCCCGCTTTCGCGGGGATGACAAAAGAACCCAGATCCTTAGCTTTCGCGGGGATGACGGAGTTACGGAGATCTTTTAATAAAGGAGATGATGGTGACGCGATGAATCGCGTTTCTACGGAATTGTTACCGTAATCGGTTGACCGGGATGTAATGTTTTTGCTTCTTCTAACGATAATCTTCCTTCAATACGGTATACCAATTTGCTTCTGGATTTTTCGCTGTAAATGACAGGTGGTGTGTATTCCGCTTCGGGGGAGATATAGCTAACGGTCGCTTGAAACGTCTTTTGGCAATTATCACAAGTGAAGTGGAGGGGGTGTCCTTTCTTTATTCGCGCGAGTTGTTTTTCTGGGACAAAAAGAACGATGTAAATATTTTCTGGAGCCAATAGCGAGAGCACCGGTTGATTCGCATTGACCACTTCTCCCTCGCGGAAATAAGTGTCAAACACAATACCGGTAACAGGAGCGGTAATTGTTTTTTGATCTAATTCCCAAGAGGCCCTTTTTAGACTGGCGGTAGCTGCTTGTACATTAGCTTGAGCTGCTTGGACTTCGTCAACACGCGCTTTTAATTTTGCGGTTTTTAAGTTTTCTCTAAGCTCATTCAATCTTTGTTGTTGGTTGTGATATTGCGAAACCACTTCATCCAATTTTTCTTGTTGCAATAGATGTTGTTTGACTAATTGTTGATAACGTTCAACGGTTTTCTCGGAAAATTTGATTTGCGCGATCACTTGTTTTTGTTGCGCTTCAATCGCGGCCAATTCAGAAGGGCGTTTGCCTTTTTGTAAATTGGCAAGTTGCGATTTGGCTTGTTGTAAATCCGCTTCTGCACGATGAAAGGTGGCTAATTGAGGATCAGTTTCGAGTTGAAAGAGCGCTTGTTCTGCTTTGACGTCATCGCCACGAGTCACATTGATTTTTTCTAAAGTGCCTCCGACTTGCGAAGAAACATAAGTGAATCGTCCTTCTACGTACCCTTGTCGAATGTTTGGATCGTTAAAATGACAGGCCGGTAACAAAGTCGTTGAGAGGAGGGCAATTAAAGCAAGTAGCCATTGAGTCTTAGATTTCATAGATGAATTCGTCCGATGAACAATAAAAATGAATATGCATGAATCTGTTTCGGCTAGCAAGATGAGAGACTTTATCAGGGGTGTCCCAAAACCGCCGTCATCCCGCGAAAGCTAAGAATCCAGAAAATATATAAATTCTGGATCCCCGCTTTCGCGGGGATGACGGGTAAGATATCTGGATCCCTGCTTTCGCGGGGATGACGGGTAAGATATCTGGATCCTTAGCTTTTGCGGGGATGACGGAACAGAGAATGACGATTGAGCACATACTATAGAGACCTCCTTTCATGATTCCTTTAAAGACCAATGAATCTTTACCCTCCGTTTTGCAGCGTATTTATGGCTATTTTGAGTTTCGTCCGGGGCAACGAGAAATTATTGAAGGTTTATTAGCAGGTCAGGATTATTTCGTCCTGATGCCGACCGGAGGCGGTAAATCGCTGTGTTATCAGCTGCCTGCCATTGTGAGTGAAGGGGTTGTGATCGTGGTTTCTCCGCTGATTTCTTTGATGCGCGATCAAGTCGATGCGCTGCAAGCCAATGGGATTTCCGCTGCTTTCTACAATTCAAGTTTGGGGGAGAAGGAGTCTCGTCGGGTGTTAGCAAAGTTGCACGACAATGAACTTGATCTGCTGTACATCGCTCCGGAACGTTTGGTGAAACCGGCGTTTTTAGAGCGTTTAAAAAGCATCAACATCGCGCTTTTTGCGATCGATGAAGCGCATTGCATTTCCCAATGGGGACATGAATTTCGTCCTGTCTATACCGAGTTGAGCTGTCTTAAAAAACGATTTCCAGAGATTCCCATGATTGCTCTGACGGCGACAGCCGATAAGCAAACGCGGAAAGATATTGTGGAACAGCTAGTGTTGCGGCAGCCAAAGTTGCATGTCGCTAGTTTTGATCGCCCCAATATTCGTTATCGTGTAGTTGAAAAATTCAAACCGTTTTCTCAGTTGGTGCAATTTTTAAAAACCCATCCCGATGAGGCCGGCATTGTGTACTGCATTAGTCGTCGCAAAGTTGAGGAAGTGAGCGAACGTCTACAAGCGGTCGGATTTTCTGTGATGCCGTATCATGCAGGATTAAGTACAAAGTTAAGAACACAAGCGCATCAAGCGTTTCAGAACGATAACGTACAGATCATTGTGGCAACGATTGCGTTTGGGATGGGCATTGATAAACCGAACATTCGTTTTGTTGTGCATTACGACATGCCAAAGCACATCGAAAATTATTACCAAGAAACGGGACGAGCCGGGCGAGACGGTTTGCCAGCAGAAGCATTGTTGTTGTTCGGTTTGCAGGACATTGCACAGTTAAAATCTTTCATCACACAAATGGAAAATGAATTTCAGAGGCGCATTGAGACACACAAATTAAATGCCATGTTCGGTTTTGCAGAAGCCAAGACGTGTCGTCGAAAGGTCTTGTTGAATTACTTTGGAGAAACGCTCGAAGAGGACTGTGATAACTGCGATGTCTGTTTGGATCCTCCAGAGCAATACGATGCGACCGAGGAGGCGCAAAAGGCGTTGTCGTGTGTGTATCGGTTGCATCAACGTTTTGGCTTGAGCTATGTGATTGAAGTGTTGCGGGGAGCTAAGAACCAACGCGTTTTAAATATGCATCACGATCAATTGTCGACGTATGGCATTGGAACGGACAAATCGGAAGCGGCTTGGTACAGCTTGTTTCGTCAATTAATTCATCACGGGTTTATCGAACAGGACATCGCAAACTATTCCACCTTAAAACTCACCGAAAAAGCACGGCCGTTGTTGCGTGGTGAAATGAAATTGTTTCTAGCAAAACATCGCGATAAGGCGGTTGTGGCGCCTAAGAAAAAAACTAAGAAGAAAGCCTTCAGTGATTTGCAATACGATCGAGATCTCTTTGAGAAGTTGCGAGCGTTGCGATTGCAAATGGCGAGAGAGAAGGGCATTGCCCCCTTCATTATTTTTAGCGATGCCTCGTTGATTGAAATGTCGAAAGAGGTTCCCATGAACGAACATGATTTCCTACAAATCACCGGTGTCGGTGAAAAGAAATTAACTCTATACGGCTCAGCATTCCTTGAAGTGATTCAAACACACGTTGGTTGATTACTAATGTTTTGCCCTTTCATGGCATCTTGAGCATCACATGTTGTTATCCTAAAAGCCGGTAGAATTATCTATTAATCAGATAATTACAACGCGCCCCTCCCTCGTTTTTAGTTCGCTGCAGAGTGGTTAACTGTCTATCAGATGCTATCTTTATCAGGATTACGGGTTGATCAATTTTATTAATCCGATGTCTCAAGATGCGTTGATAATTAAAGAGAGAAAGAAATGAGTATAAATGAGGAATTGATCGAAAAGTTAGAAAGATTACTTTCACTTTCTGAAACAAAAAGACGGGAAAAAAGCAAAGAAATTGACACAGTTACCAACGAATTAATCGAACAGAATAAGATAAATTCAGAAATGGTAGGCAGCATTTTATTCACTGTATTTTCCAGACATAAAAAAGATAAAAATTTTTTAGATGCCTTTATAAAGGTGTTTGTGTTGAACACTTCATTTGTAAACGGTGGAAGTAATCTCTATGCGCATATTCAAAAATGTTTGGTTTCTGGTCTAGCGGATCCAGATTGGGTGGCAAATCGATTAAAAGATGTTTTATTAAGCAGAGGACAGGGTAATAAGGACATAAACGATTTTACAAGGAAGTGCATTGAATCTTTTGTAGAACAGGATGAAGAATCTGTAGTTTTAGAAAAGTTTTTCGATTTTAAAACGATAGAAACCGTATTTGATGGAAGGAACGACGTACTAAAACAACATGCCTATCTGGCGCTATATCGACTTTGGGATAAACAGGTGGGGGAACGAGATCGCATTCAAAAAATGTTGACGGAAAACTATTTTGGATACAGCAGACTGAAATGGAGTAGTAATGAAATACTTAAGGACAGTTATTCGCTGGCATTGTTCTGTGTCATGAAAAGTGCTGATGAGGGTTTGAAGAAAGGGGGGTTGATTAAACTGTCATCCTATTTGCTATCGGGCATTGAAAACGAAAAAACCTTGGTGACATCGGTATTGAAGCGATTGATGAGTGATCCGACTGTTCCTAACCAGAACTTGAGGGATCTTTTGATAGAGCTTACAGGAAAAGATAAACGCTCCATTAGCGCTTCATTCAGAGAGGCATTTGATCCTAACCGTCATACTCCGATGCTTATAGAGATGTTATTGGATAAAGAACAATCCAAAATTGGATTAACCTGTTTTAGTAAGTTGTCTGATGCAAACAAACAAGTGGTTGTGGGCGTTATGGCAAAACAGGTTGTTAAAGATAAACGCTACAAAAGTCTTTACGATCTTGTCAAAGAAAGTAGTAGTGTCACGGGTGTTCGGCCTCAAATATGGCTCACTGCTGTTGCTGCCCACACATATGGGCAGCAACAGGATGTCAACGCTGCGTTGGTTTTTGTGTCACAGTTTTCGTCATATTGTACTTTAGAAGAGTTGGCCGACTGGATTGAAATAAAGGAGATTGTTGGTACAAAAGAAGCAATATTTTCAAATAAGATTTCTGACTTAGCATTAAAGAACAAAGAGAAACTGGAAATAAAAAAATACTGCATAAATATTTTGTTGAATAAACAAGCCCTTGGGGGAGGTGGTTTGTTTTTATGGTTGTTTCCCTTCGATTTAGAGAAGCAAAAACACTCGTTAAGGAACACACTGAACATAATCGCGAGGCGTGTTGAATCCGATAACAAGAAGACATTGGGTTTATTCTAGTAGCAACTGTCTTGTCCTCGTGGCAATTGTTTTGTCATCCACGCGAGTTTCTTTCCCGTCGTTGCCGCGAAAGCTAAGGATCCATGTCCGTGTCATCCCCCGCGAAAGCTAAGGATCCAGATTTAATATATCTCTTCTGGATTCCCGCCTACGCGGGAATGACGAAGGACTGGATTCCCGCCTACGCGGGAATGACGAAGGACTGGATTCCCGCCTACGCGGGAATGACGAAGGACTGGATTCCCGCCTACGCGGGAATGACGGGAGCAACATACAATCCAGTTGTGGCACAAATTATATTTGTTCGATCAGCTTTTTAATAAACCCAATCCTGTTATCGAGAGATTTCATGTCTGCTTTGAATTGAAGGCGTTGTGAGGAGAACAATTTGTATTGATCGGGATGCTTTTGAATGAGTTTGATTAACTTTACGGGATCAATGTTGGGGTGTTCTTCAAACTCGATAAAACCTTTGGTTTGGGAGGCGTCTATCTTTTGAATGCCTTTAGAAGCTGCCAATAGTTTCAGTGCAGCAATTTGAAAGAGAACCAACGTTGGTGGAGGCAACAAGCCAAAACGATCGATCATTTCCACACGCAACTCTTCCAATTGCGCATCGTTTTGAGCCGCTGAAATTCGTTTATACAAAACAACACGTGCGTGAATATCTGACAAATAATCTTCTGGAATCAACGCTGGCGTATGTAATTCTATCGTTGTGCTTCGATGCTCTGGGGATGTCAGATCTGGTTGTTTTCCGGATCGAATGGCTTTTACTGCTTGCTCTAACATTTCCATATAAAGCGAAAACCCGACCGCTTGAATATGTCCGCATTGTTCTTCACCCAAAAATTCTCCGGCGCCACGAATTTCTAAATCATGTGTCGCTAACATAAATCCTGCACCTAGATCCTCGAGAGACTCTAAGGCTTCTAACCGTTTGATTGCGTCTTTCGTCATGATTTCTTTCGATGGCACTAGCAAATAGGCATACGCCTGATGATGCGATCGCCCGACGCGTCCGCGCAATTGATGCAATTGCGCTAATCCAAATTTATCAGCTCGCTCAATAATGATGGTGTTGGCCGACGGAATATCGATGCCGGATTCAATAATCGTGGTGCAGATCAGCACATTGAATCGACGGTGATAAAAATCACTCATGACGCTTTCCAGTGTTTTCTTATGCATTTGTCCGTGGGCGATTTCGATGCGTGCTTCAGGGACTAAGTCTTGTAGTGTTTTGGCTGTGCGCTCAATCGTTTCCACGGTGTTATGAAGATAATAAATTTGTCCGCCACGCATGATTTCTCTCAGGATGGCTTCACGAATTCTTTGAGGTTTGGACCGTTCAATAAATGTTTTTACCGATAATCGCCTTTCAGGAGGCGTTGAGATAATCGACAAATCACGTACTCCTGCGAACGACATGTTCAGTGTTCTTGGTATCGGTGTCGCTGTGAGCGTCAGAATATCGACTTGTGCGCGAAGCGACTTGAGGTGTTCTTTTTGACGGACGCCAAAGCGATGTTCTTCATCGATAATTACTAAGCCTAAGCGATGAAATTGAATGTTTCCCTGTAGCAGTTTGTGCGTGCCGATCACGATGTCGATCGTTCCTTTCTTTAAGGCATCGATGATGTGTTGCGCTTCTTTGCCGGTTCTAAAGCGAGAGAGCATTTCGATGTTGACAGGCCAACCTGCAAAACGATCTTTAAACGTTTCAAAATGTTGTTGTGCTAACAATGTTGTAGGAACAATGACGACGACTTGTTGCTTATCAGCGACAGCAAGAAAAGCTGCGCGAATGGCTACTTCTGTTTTTCCGAATCCTACGTCGCCACAAATTAAACGATCCATCGGGTGATTGGATGTCATGTCTGTAATGACTGCCTGAATTGCTTTTTCTTGGTCCAGCGTTTCTTCAAACGGAAAACTTTGGGCAAATGCAAAATAGTGTTGATCAGTGGCCGCAAAGGGAGGCCGTTTCTTAGCTTCGCGTCTTGCATAAATATCTAGTAATTCTGCAGCAACATCTCGGACTTGCTCTTGTGCTTTCTTTCGAAGCTTTTCCCATTGTTTGCTGCCCAATCGATGCAGTGGCGCGTTGTCTTTATCTGAACCGCTGTAGCGGCTAATCAGCTCTAGTGCATCAACAGGCACCATCAATTTGTCGCCACCTGCATATTCAATCGCTAGAAATTCATTTGTTTGATTGGCTGCATGAATCGTTTGAAGGCCAAGAAAACGACCGATGCCGTGTTCAATATGCACAACAGGATCGCCGATATGTAATTCAGTAAGATTTCGAATGATGCTGTCGGCATCTTGCTTGGCTTTGTGACGGCGTCTCTGTTGGTGAATTTTGTTGCCGAACAGCTGTGTCTCAGAGATCAATATCAATTTTGGATCTTGTGCATATAGGCCTTCTTCGACCGATGCGATCATGATTCCCATCTGTTCTTTGCTTTGTAGAAAGTCTTGCCATGCATCAAACGAAATAGGGTGTATCGCGATGGTTGCCAGCCAATGCTGTAACGATTCTTTGCGGCCAGCGCTTTCGACACAAAATAAAATGCGGTAATCGGCGTGCGCTGCGATGAATTGCTCCAATGTTTTTAACGGCAATTTAGCTGTGGCATCGATCGATAAGTCGGGAGGAGATAATGTTGCAAAGGGTTGACCTTTTGTTTCTGCGATCGAAACGCGTGTGAAAGGATTGCAATGTTCGATGAATTGTCGATTGGATTCGAAGATGATTTCTGGAGGCAATATGGGGCGCAGGCGATCGTGCTTGAGCTGTTCATAACGTGAGTGAATTTCCTGCCAATAACGTTCTGCAGGTTCGTGAATCGGGAAGGAGATCAACGTCGTGTCGGACGGGAGATAATCGAAAAACGAAGCTGTTTGGTTAAAGAATAATGGCAAGTAATACTCGATGCCGGGGGAGTAATGTCCTTCCGTGATGTCTTGATAAAGCGGGCAATCTAGAGGATTGCCCTCGAAGTGATGTCGCCAATTCTCTCGAAATAAATCGATTGAGGATTCGTCTAAAGGAAATTCGTGTGCCGGTAACAATTCAATGCAATCGATTTTTTCAATAGAACGTTGGGTTTCTGGATCAAATGTGCGGATGGTCTCGATTTCATCGTCAAAGAATTCAATACGATACGGTTGTGAGCTTCCCATGGGGAATAAGTCCAACAACGATCCTCGAATCGCAAATTCTCCGTGTTCGGTGACTTGTTGAACGGTTATATAACCATTGTTTTGTAAGGTTTTTCGAAAGGTGGACAAATGCAAAGTCTGTTTTCTTTTCAAAAATAAACTGTGGGTTTGTAGGTATTTTAGGGGTGGCAATCGGCTCATTAATGTCGCGACTGAACTTATGACTATGCCTTTGTGTGCTGTGTTTATATGAGCAAGTGTTTTGATGCGTTGCGAAATAATGTCTTGATGGGGAGAGAATGCATCGTATGGCAAAGTTTCTAAATCTGGAAAAAGGTAAATAGGGGTTTCTTGATCGGCAAAAAACCGTACTTCGTGTTTTAGTCGATGGGCCGTTCGCATATCTGGAGTGATGACGAGAAGTAGCGATGAGAGTTGTTTGGCTGCTTGAGTAATGGCGAGACTGCTTGCAGAGCCATAGAGGTTTTGCCAAATGCATTGACCGTGCGAAGAAGGATATGTTGGGGTGAGCGGACTGATTTTTTTCATTGGTTTTTTATTATTTATTAGCGTTTGGTTCTCCTGGTTCTCCGCATTGTATGGCGACGTTGTTTCCTTTTGCGTCCTGTATAAAAGAGATCAAGACGATGTGATTGCCTTGAAACCCAAATTGGGCTTTTGGGTTTTTGGAGCTGGCGCAGGTATAAATGAATTCATTCGCTAGCGCCAAAATTGGCGTTTTATCTTTAAAATCAGGGATAAAGAGCAAATTGTCTCCTGGCTGGATTTTTTGTGGTGTGCTGCAGAGCGTTTCTGTGGTTGGAGAGATGGCATGTTTGCAAACGGAGAAGTAACCGGAAGTGTTGAGTTCGTTTTTGACGAGTATGGGCTGTCTGTATTCTTGGGTTGGAAGGATGGCAAACGCTGTCGTTGAGAAGCAGAGAAGACAGAGTGTTAGTCGTTGTAGACGGTTCATTGTTTGTCGTACCTTTTGAAATAAAAAATAAAGTGGCATGCATTATAGGCATAATCGTGATGTCCGCGAAAATGGAAATCACTCCGTCGTCATTCTTAGCTTCGCTGTGAATCCAGGTACTTCGTCATTTCCGCGCAGGCGGAAATCCAGGTACTTCGTCATTTCCGCGCAGGCGGAAATCCAGGTACTTCGTCATTTCCGCGCAGGCGGAAATCCAGAAAAGAGATATATCAATTCTGGATCCCCGCATTCGCGGGGATGACGATTGGATTCGGGGATGACGATTGGATTCAGGGATGACGATTGGATTCGGGGATGACGATTGGATGGGGAAAAATCTTCTCGTCGATTTTCGTTTTGTTATACTTCTGCGCTTTTTTGTAAAACGTGGTTTGGATATATAAATAAAAGGATATTTTGCTATGGCGCATCAATTGAAACATTCCCTTTCTGTGAGCCAGCTTCGCCGTTCTTGTGATCCAAAAGAATTTAAATTTAAGAGCACAAAAGAGCTTAAACCGTTAGAAGGCATTATTGGCCAAGATCGTGCGATGCATGCTTTGACGTTTGGCATAGATATTCAAAGTCACGGTTATCACATTTATGCGCTGGGGCCTGTTGGGACCGGTAAATCCACCATTATTCGAAAATTTTTAGATCGAGATGCTAAAAGTAAATCCATTCCTGATGATTGGTTATACGTCAATAATTTCGAAGATTCTGATAAGCCTTATTTTGTACGTTTACCCGCAGGTATGGGCAAAGAGTTTCGTGACGATATGGACCAATTGGTTGAAGGCTTGAAATCAGAGGTGCCAAAAGCGTTTGAAGGTAAGGAATACGATAAAGAGCAAGAAGCGATTGAAAAAGAGTTTCAAAAGAAGAGTAAAGAGTTGTTTTTGGAGTTAGAACAGACAGCCGATGAACGTGGTTTTCGTCTTATTCAAACGCCTCAAGGGATGGCTGCTTTGCCTGTGATAGACGGCAAAGTGGTGATGCCGGATCAAAAAGTGGAGATCACTCAGAGACAACAAAAAAAGCTAGAAAAGAATCAAGAAAAACTGATTACAGAAATGCGTGACACTTTTCGTCACATTGAAGCATTACAAAAATCAGGCCGGGAGCGTGTTTACGAGTTAGATAGACGAGTGGTTGGTTTTGCCATTAATCATTTTATTAACGAGCTCAAGGAAAAATATACTGCGCAAAAAGATGTGTTGAATGTGTTGTTGCTCGCACAAGAACATTTATTGAAGAACGTTCATTTGTTCAAACAGCTGAAGATGATGGATCAGATGTCGTCACAACCTCAAAATGTCAGCATGAATATGATGTTTAGTGAAAAGGCTCCGTCGTTTGATGAATACCGTGTCAATCTCATTGTCGATAACAGCAAAACAACAGGAGCCCCAGTCGTTTTTGAAAAGAATCCTCATGGGCCGAATTTGGTTGGACGAGTAGAGCATCAAGGGTGGATGGGCACTTTGGTGACGAACTTTCAAATGGTCAAAGGCGGTGCTTTGCATAAAGCCAATGGCGGTTATTTGGTGTTGGAGGCGTATGACTTATTGACGAAACCGTTTTCGTGGCAAATTTTGAAACGAGCGTTGAAGAATCGTGAAATCAGTATTGAAACAGTTGCAGAAGAATTAGGGGCATTGGTGACGCGTACGTTAGAACCTCAACCGATTCCTTTAGAGGTCAAAGTTATCCTGATTGGCGATCCCTTTATTTATTATCTTTTGTTTGATTTGGATCAAGAGTTTAAAGAACTTTTTAAAGTCAAAGCAGATTTCGATTCACAGATGGATTGGACTAAAGAAACGGCTATGCAATACGCACAGTTTATTTCTACGTTATGTCACGAGGAAGATTTGAGGCATTTCGAAGCAGCGGCTGTGGCTCGGGTTGTTGAGCAGGGTTCTCGCACAGTAGAGCATCAAAAAAAGTTGGCGACCAAGTTTGGGGATATTGTGGATTTGGCACGTCAGTCTAGCTATTGGGCTTCGAAGCATCGGCATAAATTGGTGAAAGAAAGTGATGTGCAACAAGCGATCGAAGAAAAGATTTATCGTGCGAATCGCATAGAGGAACGCATTCGGGAGATGATTGAGGAAGGGACCATTCTGATTGATACGAAAGATGCTGTTGTAGGGCAGGTGAACGGTTTGTCGGTGTTGCAGCTGGGTGATTATAGTTTTGGAAAACCTTCTCGTATTACAGCAAGAACGTATATGGGAGAGGGAAATGTTGTGAACATCGATCGCGAAGTGAAATTGGGTGGACCAATTCACAACAAAGGATCGATGATCTTATCCGGTTATCTCGGTGGAAAATTTGCGAAAGACATCCCGCTTGCTTTTGCTGCCAGTATTACTTTTGAGCAACTGTACGACGGTGTTGAAGGAGACAGTGCTTCTTCCACAGAGATCTATGCATTGCTTTCCAGTTTGTCCGAATTGCCCATTCGGCAAGATATTGCGGTGACGGGGTCTGTAAATCAATTTGGAGAAATTCAGGCGATTGGTGGCGTGAATGAAAAAATAGAAGGCTTCTTCCAAGTGTGTAAATTGCGTGGATTGACTGGTAAGCAGGGCGTCATGATTCCGAAGAGCAATGTGAAACACCTGATGTTACAAGATTATGTAGTGGATGCTGTGAAAAAAGGTCGATTTCATATTTATGCAGTAGAAACGATCGATGAAGGCATTGAAATTTTGACAGGTGTTACTGCGGGTAAAGAAAAGAAGGGTGATTACTCTAAGAACACCGTAAATGCCAAAGTGAAAGAGCGTCTTATGGAATTCATCAACAAAGCAAAAGAATTTTCTGCTAGTAATAATACGTTTTCTGTAAAAGTGATGAAGAAATCCAAAAAGGCGAAAACAAAAACTAAGAAGAAATAAGCTAAATTTTATCGCTATCCTTGTGCGCTTTTGTCGTCCCTCTCCGTCATCTGCGCGAAGGCTAAGGATCCAGAATTGATATATTTTCTGGATTCACAGCGAAGCTAAGAATGACGAATGACGAATGACTGGATTCCAGCGAGCAGCTAGGAATGACGATGGATGCGAAATAAACAACGTAATTCTTCCTTCACCCTTGTTCTTTCGCCCTTTACAATGCGTGCTTTTTTGAACGCAAAATTATAATGACATCTTCAACAACTCAATCGGGTTTTCAGCTTTATTGGCGCCTTTTGCGATATGCCAAACGTTATTGGTGGGCTTTTGGCATTGCTATTTTGAGCAACATTTTCTATTCCGCGGTCGATTCTGGATTTACTTATCTCTTAAAACCAGTTCTTGATAAGGGGTTTATCGATCGTGATTTGCATTTCATTCGATTTTTGCCTTATCTGGTTTTCTCCGCTTTTATTTTTCGATCGATCGCTAATTTTGGTTCCTCTTACTTTATGGCAGTCGTTTCTCGAGGGGTGGTTAAGAATTTCAGGCAAGACATCTTTCGACATTTAATGCGTTTGCCAGCGGCGTATTACGACAACAACTCCTCTGGCCAAATTCTTTCGACGATTGTTTACAACGTGGATCAAGTCTCTTATGCGAGCGCTGATGCATTAACGGATTTTGTGCAGTCCGGTTGTTTGGTCATCGGACTTTTGGTCGTCATGTTTACGATCAGTTGGCGATTGAGTGTGTTGTATTTATGTACGGCGCCGGTCATTACCGTAGCGGTTAAGTTAAGTGGGCAACGATTGCGCAGGATCAATAAACACATTCAAGATCAGATGGGGGATGTCACTACCATCGCAGCAGAGGCAATTGAGGGATATAAGGTGGTTCGTTCGTTTGGGGGACAACCTTATGAAATGAAGAAATTTGAAAAAGCAACGGAGCGCAATTTATTTAAAGAATTAAAAATCATTGTGACGAAAACACTCAGTGTGTCTGGTGTGCAATTGGTTGCGGGTATTGCTTTAGCGGTGACTGTTTATTTAGCCATTTCTCACTCGGCTTCAACCATGCTGTCTGCTGGAAGTTTTGTTTCATTAATTGCAGCCATGTTGGCATTACTGAAGCCTCTCAAAAACTTGACGAACGTGAACGCAACGATTCAACGAGGCATTGCTGCTGCGCACAGTGTGTTTGAATTATTGGATCGATCGGCAGAAGAAGATCGAGGCACTATTCATATCGAACGTGTGCGGGGTGATATCGTTTTTGATGGTGTTTCTTTTAGATATCCCCGGTCAGAAAGAGACGTCTTAAAGAATGTTTCTTTCACGATTCAATCCGGTCAAATGGTAGCTTTGGTTGGCCATTCGGGGGGCGGAAAATCAACGTTAGTTAATCTTTTACAGCGTTTTTATAACGGTTTTGATGGAACCATTACGATTGATGGGGTGGATATTCATCAATATGTGTTGTCTGAATACAGACAGCAATTTTCTGTAGTGTCGCAGCATGTGACGCTCTTTAACGACACAGTGGCTCGTAATGTGGCTTATGGACAGGCCAATGCGCCAGAGGGGCAAGTCATTGCTGCTTTGAAAGCCGCGAATGCTTGGAATTTTGTCAAGCAAATGCCGGAAGGGATTGATACGTTGGTCGGTGAAAACGGTGTGTTGTTGTCCGGGGGGCAACGTCAGCGTATCGCAATTGCGCGAGCAATTTTTAAGAATGCACCGATCTTTGTTTTGGATGAAGCCACCTCTGCTTTGGATACGGAATCAGAACGTCAAATTCAATCTGCTCTGGATAATTTAATGCGCCATCAAACAACGTTAGTCATTGCGCATCGGCTTTCGACCATTGAACACGCAGATGTCATTTTGGTGTTGCAAGAAGGGCGTATTGTAGAAATAGGGAATCATGCAACCTTGTTAGAGAAAGGCGGTGCGTATGCACACTTGTATCGGTTGCAGTTTAGAGAAGAAGATAAATAACTCCTCCTTCGAGAAACAATATGAAGCAATTTTTGATGCGCATTCAACAGAAGCTTGAAAGCAATTTTTACATTACTCCCAATATCATTACTTACTTGCTATTGCCTTTTTCTTATCTTTTTCGCGGTTTGGTTTTTATGCGTCATTTGTTATACGGCGCAGATCTATTCAAAGTCACTTCGTTTTCTCGACCGGTCGTTGTGATTGGCAATATTACCGTTGGAGGCACGGGAAAGACGCCATTGATTATTTGGCTGACGAATTATTTAAAAGCAAAAGGCTACAAAGTAGGTGTTGTCAGTCATGGATACGGTGTGAAAACCATCAAAATTCCTCAGTTTGTGGATGAAGAGACTGCTGTTGCTTGTGGGGATGAGCCTTATCTGATTTATCGCCATACCCAAGTGCCTGTGGTTGTTTCTTCTGATCGTGTGGCTGCTGTTCAATTGCTCCTTCAGCAGAAAGGAGTTGATGTGGTATTGAGCGATGATGGCTTACAGCACTATTCGATGGATCGAACATTAGAGGTGGCTGTTGTTGATGGTACGCGTTTGTTTGGAAATCGTTTGTGTTTGCCTGCCGGGCCTTTGCGTGAACCTGTTTCTCGTTTGAATTATGTACAGTATGTGGTTTTAAATTTGCCTCAAGTTGCACAGTTTTCGATGTGTCGTGAGCAATTGATGCGTGATATTGAACTACGTAGTGAGCAAGTCTTTGGAATGCAATTGATGCCTGGGAAACTGGTGTCTGTAGCTGACTTTAGTGAGCAAAAAGCCATTACTGATCTGCAAGAAAAAAAAGTTCATGCAGTTTCTGGGATTGGAAATCCAAAGCGCTTTTTTGATTTATTGGAGCAACTAGGGGTTCAAATCGTGCCCCACGTATTTCCAGATCATCATTTGTTTACTCTAGAAGACATCGATTTTGGCGATACATCCTTTGTTATCATGACTGAAAAAGATGCCGTAAAATGTCGCTCT
The DNA here is from genome assembly GCA_018812595.1 of Gammaproteobacteria bacterium. Classification (GTDB taxonomy): domain Bacteria; phylum Pseudomonadota; class Gammaproteobacteria; order UBA12402; family UBA12402; genus JAHJDF01. Next base: position 2,411 of record JAHJDF010000036.1, on the reverse strand, counting down.
TTTGCAGATCAACGGCATTGGTTTTTACCGGTGCAAGCAGAAGTGAGTCAATCGTTTGGAGACGCAATCATTGATTTTTTATCAATGTAAAAAAGATTTTGTCCTTCTCGCGAAGGGGCTCAATCGTCACTCCCGCGAAGGCTAAGGATCCAGGAGATATATCAATTCTGGATCCTTAGCCTTCGCGGGGATGACGACGCTACATACTTGTAGAGACGATATTTATTACGTCTTTATTTTTATTTTTGAATAAGAGGAGAACGCACTATGAAAAAAATATATCTGCTATTAGGTTTGTTCCTAATGTTTTTTGGAGGCATTAGTCTAGCGATCGAAGGCCAAACAGCCGGGACACAAAACACAACATCAACTGTTTTATCTAAGAAAAATCCTGTCTATGTATTGCAGTTGCCTTCTAACCCAACCACCGGTTATTCCTGGTTTTTACTGTCTTATGACCACAATTTATTGACCTTAAATAGCCATCGTTTTGTTCCTCCTGCTAAACAAATACCGGGAGCAGGCGGTCATGAAGAATGGACATTCGTTATCACACATGCTGCTTTGTCTGGTTCATACGTCACACATATTCGATTGATTTATGCAAGGCCTTGGGAAATTCAAAAAGGCATTCAAACGAAAGATTCCAATATCAAAGACATTCCGATTGTTATTTCTGACCGTTAATTACTCGTAAAAATTAAGGATGAATTATGGAAAGAATTTGGCTAAAGCATTATCCGGCTGGTGTGACTTTTGACATTAATCCTGATGTGTATACGTCGATTGTGGATCTCTTTGAAACAGCGGTAAGTCGATTTGGCAAAAAGACAGCGCTGTATCACATGGGCTCGACCATGACTTACAAAGCGTTGGAAAAAAAATCCCGTTATTTTGCTTCTTTTTTGCAGAATGTTTTGAACCTGAAACCCGGCGATCGTTTGGCGATCATGTTGCCAAACACCATGCAGTATATCGTTTCAGTGATCGGTGCTTTGCGAGCAGGGATGACGGTTGTCAATGTGAACCCTTTGTATACGGCTCGAGAATTAGAGCATCAGGTGAATGATGCTCAAGTCGATACGATTGTGGTGATGAGCAATTTTGTAGAAACCGTTAAAACAACGTTACCGAAAACGCGGTTGAAACACGTGATTGTGACGGAGATTGCTGACTTGTTTCCGCAATGGAAGTCAGGGCTTATTAATTTCATTGCGCGTCGCATCAAAAAAGTAGCACCAACGTTTCATATGCCGGATGCCATCTTGTTTAAAAAAGCATTGAAACAAGGAGCAAGAGCTTCCTTTCAGCCCGTTGAGGTTTGTGGAGAGGATATTGCTTTCTTGCAATACACCGGCGGCACAACGGGGGTTTCCAAGGGTGCGAAGCTTTCGCATCGCAACATGATTGCGAATGTTGAGCAGGCGTATGCGTGGATGTCCCAATCGCAGATTAAAGAAGGCCAAGAAATACTTATTACGGCGTTGCCGCTGTATCACATTTTTTCTTTGATGATGAATGGCTTTGCTTTCTTAAAAGTTGGTGTGAAGAACGTTTTAATTACCAATCCGAAAGATATTCCTGGATTAATTCGGGAATTGTCCAAACACCGTTTCACGATTTTTTCTGGGGTGAACACGTTATTCAAAGCGTTGCTACGCCATCGCAATTTTAAAAAATTGGATTTCAGTTCGCTCAAGATTGCCATTGGTGGTGGTATGGCCGTCCATAAGCAGGTGGCGGCCGATTGGGCAGCTTTAACAGGTGTCCCGCTGTTAGAAGCTTATGGACTGACGGAAGCATCTCCTGGCGTGTGTTGTAACCCGCTCGGTGCTGAAAAATTTTCAGGGAGCATTGGGTATCCGTTTCCTTCCACGGATATCAAGATTGTGGATCACCAAGGCATCGAATTGCCCGTGGAGGCTGTTGGTGAGCTCTGTGTGCACGGTCCTCAAGTGATGCAGGGATATTGGAATAGGCCGCAAGAAACGATGGATGTGCTCACAGAAGACGGATGGTTGAGAACAGGGGATATCGCCAAAATTGATGCAGAAGGGCAGGTGTTTATCGTTGATCGTAAGAAAGACATGATTGTGGTGTCGGGCTATAACGTTTATCCCAATGAAGTGGAAACAGCGATTGCAGAACATCCCGATGTATTAGAAGTCGCTGTCATCGGCGAGCCGAATGAAAATACCGGTGAAGTGATTAAAGCGTTTGTGGTGAGAAAAGATGAGTCATTAACGCGAGAAAAGTTGATGGCTTTTTGCCGCGAACGGTTAACGTTTTACAAAATTCCGAAACACTATGAGTTTTGTGGTGAATTACCGAAGACTAATGTCGGAAAGATCCTAAGACGCGCATTAAGAGAAGAACGCTTCCGGAACAAGAACGTGCAGTGAATGTCTTTC
>JAHJDF010000035.1 GCA_018812595.1 Gammaproteobacteria bacterium | reverse complement strand
TGGATGCCCGCCTACGCGGGCATGACAGAAATATGGATGCCCGCCTACGCGGGCATGACAGAAATATGGATGCCCGCCTACGCGGGCATGACAGAAATATGGACACCTGCCTATGAGGGCATGACAGAAATGTGGATGCCCGCCTACGCGGGCATGACAGAAATGCTGTCACTCCACTGAACCAGCAATTGTTCTATTAATAACTGAGCGTTCAACGCTATTTTTGAATGCACCCAAGCATTCGCCTGATTTAATTGATCTAAAAACCGATAACACGATTGCTCGTCTACTCGCGCTGCGATGTCTTTTAACATCGCAGCTAAATCTGTGTTTACAAGCGCATCAAAAGAACCCGTTTGTATCCACTTCGTCAAATCCTGTACCCAACTTTGCAAATGAAAAATCACACGATGTAAATCATGCGTGCTCCATACCTTCGAAATGCTCACCAAATCCAATTGATGACGCGTGTATTGCAACCACTCCGAAAATAATTGCGCACGAAACTCCCATTCTTCGGAACGAATAAAATTCAATGCTCGCAAAGGCGCCTTTTGCGCCAAATGAAACAGAATACGGACTTGCTCTTCCGACACATCCTCTTGTTGATTTCTCAACCATTGAAAAGCAGTAGAAGAGTCCGGCGTTTTAAATTGCAGCGCCTGACAACGACTACGAATTGTGGCAAGTAGTGCCATTGGACGAGCCGTCACTAATAACAACTGTGTGTTTGAAACCGGTTCTTCCAAAGTTTTCAACAGCGCATTGGCCGCATTGATGTTCATCGCATCCGCTGGTGCAATCACAATCACTTTCCACGCACTGATTTGAGGGGTTTTATAAGAATATTCAATCAGTGCACGCACCTGATCGATCTTGATCGCCTTCCCTTCTGCTTCTGGTTGCACGAGATGAAAATCAGGGTGAGTCTCTGCTGCCATCAAGTGACACGCATGACATTGTTGGCACGGAGTACCTCCCACGAGTGGTTGAGAACACAACAAGACATGAGCAAATTGCTTCGCAAAGATTTGTTTTCCTAAACCAGCATCGCCCGCCAATAACAATGCATGTGGAAGATTAGAAGCCTGTCGACGCTGTTGTAAACGCTCCCAAAGCGGTTGATGCCAAGGCAGCAACGCATCACTCATGAATGGATACCTGGGGTAAAACTTCTGTTTCAAATAACTGTTTCAATTGCTGTTGCACTTCTTCGACCGGCACATTGACATCAATCACGCGATAACGATTCGAGAATTGCTTGGCACGATCTAAATAAGCTTGCCGAACCTTCTCAAAAAAATGCATGGCTTCAGATTCAATACGGTCTGCATGGCTGCGATTCGATGCTCGCAAAAAACCCACTTCAACAGGCAAATCTAAAAGAATCGTTAAATCAGGCTGCAAAGCTCCTTGCACCCAATCTTCCAACATCTTAATGCGACCAACATCAATGCCCCGGCCACCGCCTTGATAGGCATAACTCGCATCGGTAAATCGATCACACAACACCATCGTGCCTGCTTTCAGAGCAGGGCGAATCAGCGTTTCCAAATGCTGTGCACGAGACGCAAACATCAACAACAACTCCGCATCCTCTGACATCTTTTCTTGGTAATGAGACAACAAGAGTTTACGAATGGCTTCTGCGATTTCTGTACCGCCTGGTTCGCGGGACAAAATAAAAGACACATCAGCAATTTTTAGCAATGATTCCATGTATTGAATCGACGTTGTTTTACCGGCGCCTTCAATGCCTTCGATGGTGATAAAAAGCCCTGTCATATATCCCTCATTGTTGTAGCACTTGAAACTTCAAAACTTCTTTTTTGTGGTCACGAAAACGGCTCGAGAATACATGGGTCCCATCGCCCTTCGCAACAAAATACAAGGCATCTGTCTTTGTCGGATGCAAAGCAGCTTGAATTGCAGAAGCACCAGGAATCGCAATGGGTGTGGGCGGCAATCGATAATGCAAATAGGTGTTGTATGGAGTGTTCACACGCATATCCGCACGCGTTAATTTTCCTTTGAATTTATTTCCCAATCCATAAATTACGCTGGAATCAATTTGTAACGGCATCCACATTTTTAGACGTTTCAAAATCACAGCCGCAATAAGAGGTCGCTCTTTAGGAATAGCCGTCTCTTTCTCGACAAGGGATGCCACAATTAAGGCTTGATATTGATTCTTATAAGGCAAATGAGCGGCTCGCTTAGGCCAATGCTTTTTTAAATATTTCTGTTGCTGCTCGTGCGCCCATTTCAATAAATCTATATCACTCATCCCTCGAACATAGCGATAAGTATCCGGAAAAAAGAGCCCTTCTGGAGAGGCCTGTGAAAAACCTAATTGTGACGCGATTTGCTTGGGAGTGTGGTGCCGTAATGTATGTTTTAAAGCTGGAGCACGATCTAAAGCACGCATTAAATCTCGAAAGTTCCAACCGTCTACGATCGTAAAAGCGTGGTAATAAACCCGACCGCTTACAACTTGTTTCAACACATCGAGTGGTTTACTGCCTTTGGGGAAATGATATTCGCCTGCTTTTAAGTGCTTAGCTTCTCCACGTAAAACAATTAACCACCGAAAGAAGAAAGAAGAGCTTAATTGTGTTTGTTTTTGCAAAGTCTTCGAAAAATGCTGAGCGCTTTCGTTCGGTTTTAATACGTAGAAAACATTGTTTTTTAAGACGATGGGGGCGTTAAGGAAAATAATGAAACGAACGATGTGCAGAATCAGTAACACCATCAGAATGGTGAACGTGACGATCAAAAAATATCGGGTTCGTTTTTCCATAGGAAGTCTTTGTTTTTGAGCTATTGCAATCTATCGATTTAGTCATCCCAAGAAGAGCGGGAATCCATCCCCCGCCGTCATTCCCGCGTAGGCGGGAATCCGTCCTTCGCCGTCATTCCCGCGTAGGCGGGAATCCGTCCTTCGCCGTCATTCCCGCGTAAGCGGGAATCCGTCCTTCGCCGTCATTCCCGCGTAGGCGGGAATCCGTCCTTCGCCGTCATTCCCGCGTAGGCGGGAATCCATCCTTCGCCGTCATTCCCGCGTAGGCGGGAATCCATCCTTCGCCGTCATTCCCGCGTAGGCGGGA
>JAHJDF010000034.1 GCA_018812595.1 Gammaproteobacteria bacterium | reverse complement strand
CCATAGGCTATTTCAAATTTCATCTTCCTAAGCTCCTGCAAAAATTCTGTCCGTTTCATCGGTGATACCTCCTTAAAAAGGCATCTTAAAAACCGGACACTTTATTTGCTCTTCCTTAGGACACTTTATTTGCTCCTAACACTTGCAGCAGGGAGTCTTGTCTATGGCTATTATCAAGCTTCTAATGAAGTACCTCCTTTCGAAGAACTTTACAGAAACGGTTCGTACAGCTATCCATATTTCGATGCATACCCAGAAGAAATAACAAACATATACGACAATTTTAAAGACCCTGCCTTACTTATGCATTTAATAAAATGGCTTGGAGACTCTGCATTTGGCCCTGTTGAAACTTTTGCGCTGATTTACTCGACATTGTTGTTATCCCAACTTGGACAAAAAATACTAAGAAAATTAAATGATTGTGATACTCACTATAAGCGCGAAGGTTTCAATTTATGGAATATGTTTTCTTCGCTCTTTTATTCCCCGCAAGGAAACAAAGATCGCTTACGACTTGAACTACCGAACCCCTTTGAAATCATTCTGAAACACGCTCCAAAATATCTTGTTTTAGCAATTACAAAATACATGAATTGGAATTTCCAAAAAGCAACTAGTATTTATCTAAGTCCTGAGTTAGATAATCCTAATAATCAATGTCCAATAACCCTTAAAAATATATACGATTGCTTAACCTCAGTGATATTACAAAGTACCAGCGAAATTAATCATACGATCACAGATACTCTAATATGTACATTAAAAATTGCAGTGCCATTAGGAGTCGGGACACTCATTGCAAAACAATGCTGGGATATTGTAACCGGAGCAATAACTTATCGAACTCCCGAAAAAGTTCGTCAATTACAACAAAATTAGTCTTCATTATTCATCGTACTGAAGTTGACAATAATCAACTTGGCCTTTGCACATGTATTTGGATTGATCTGGGTGTGTAAACTGAATGTTCTCCGCTTGATGTTTAGGCACCCCCCCTGCTTGCACCATAATGTGCCCTATACTTTTCGACGTATAAACACAATACATTGTTCCCTCTTCATAACGAGCATTGAATAACTCTAGTTCTTTTAAAGCAGAGTCCGGTAATTCGCTTTGAAGGTGCGTGCTGAACACGTAGTTATCTCCGCGGGTATCTTCGGACTCTCCAACCACCCAGGTTGGATCGGAGTCTTTGTGAAGAGTGCTCGGGCATTGCAAATACGCGGTCCCCGCAAACGGATGAACAGTCAGCGTAAAGTCATCTGTTGCAACTTTAGATGCTTTGTTGGTTGCTTTAATTTCGTATCGTTGCGGCGAGTCTTGCGATGCCACAACCTTCTTTCCATCGATATTCTTCAACGTAATCGTGGCGTGCTGATCATCCGAATATTGCACCACAGCCTGCAAGTTAAAATGTGAAAGATCGTATTTATTATTACTTCCATCCACGGCCTTCACTTGAATCGTGTTCGCACTACTCGTATCAAACAGTTCCCCCTTACCAGCATAAGCTGTCGCGATCGTTTCCGAAGGCATATCGCCCTCTGTATACGTCGGATTCGATTTTGAAATCGTGACGGTAGGAGAAGGGGCTGTATTCACCGTGAGCAAAAACGTATTTTTGGCTTGTTGCCCATCGTGATTCGTTGCTTGAATCACATAGTTCTGCGCTGATTTCTCAGGATGAGCAGCTCCCGTCGCATCTTTATCTTGTAAATCAATGGTTGCCGACGTGTGATCCGCGCTCAACTTAATCTCATCGCTCAAATTAAAGTCCGACAGAGGATAATAGTGACCTTGTGTATCTTCCGCTGTCACCGTAATCGCTGAAGCATCATCAAAAACGGAACCATTCCCTGCTGAAGCTGTCGCAATCTCATCGTTCGTGACTCGATCTCCTTCGGTATAGGTGGGCTGTTTTGAGACATTGACTGACGGTAGAGGAATCTGCTTGCCAACAGTAATTGTGAAATCTTGTGTTTTTGTGCTTTCACCAAACAAATTGGTCGCATAAATTTTGACATGGTAGACATGAGGAACCGATGAAACTGTGCCTTGAATAGTGAGAATGCCAGACTCATCATTCGGAGCGTAATTTGCCTTCAAACCCGAATCAAAATCACCGTCCTTCAAGCCGGTTACCGTTAAAGATAGAGAATTAAATTCCCAAATATCATCGTAAAAAAGACCTTTTGGAGAACTTTCCGGATTGTAATGCCCCGCATACTGCAACGGCGTGATCGTTTCTCCAGGAGAATAAGACACATCAGGAGGACAATTGTCAGACATTGGAGCAGGAACATCTCCTTGCGGGACAACTTGTAAATTCAATGCACACGGCTTTGCTCCGTCATTAGAAGCAGGAACCAATGCAACCGAGAAATGCTTGCCTACATCTTGTTTCGTTAATTTCCCACTAATCACACCATTCTCATAATGCAATTCGGACGGCAATCCAGACACTTGCCAATGATCATCAAAGGCCGAATTCGCGATATATTTCGATAGTTCTACACGCACATTTCCTGGCACAACAGGAATAGAAATCGCTTGCGCCGCAACAAAAGACTGTTTCGATGTCACCACTTGCTGAACTTTCTCGTCTCGAACCGCCAATACCTGTTCCATATGTACGGCCGGAGCTGCCGTCCACGAACGCAAAGCTTGCTGGCTATTATCTTCACCAAATGAACCGTAATACGTGAAATCACCCATCGTATCGCTGTCCCAAGAATAAGTGAGATCTAAATCCACACGATTATCGTTATCGATGCCGTGACTTCCGGCAATGTGTGTGCCACTCAGCCCTATCTCCAACACATTCCCAGGCGCATTATCCGCAAGCCATTTAATCCCCGCTTGATATTCCTGATAAGGCTTACGATCGCTGGCTAACAAAGAGAATTTCAAACGACGCGCCACAATCTGATCTAACGTGATCGTGCCGCCCAAGCCGGAAGTATTCGAATTCTTTTCATAACGCATGTCATAGCGCAAATTGTCATAGTCCATTTGCAAACCAAGCCGCGTCATTTGCGTTGGCAACAAATCCACTCCAAAGCTCATCGCCTCATCCGACCCGCCCGCGATATGCCGCCAATTGCGATACAGCAATCCGTCTTTGGTATAAGTCACAGGATCCAACGTGCGGCTGTTTGCATGGCTATAAAACGTGTTGAAGTGAATGTCGTTCAAAAACTTATGCGAAAAGAGATATTCGTACGTGAAACCATATGCAGGCTGCCCAATCCATTCATCCACTTTTCCTGAATCAAAATCGAAATCCATGTCTTGGGACAGATACTCTGCGGTTAACTTGAAGCGTTGGTGCACTGTTAATGCGTGTCCCCAAGTCAAACTTCCGCGGTATTGGTGTTTCGCTCCTTCCAAACCAAAAGACATCGCATTGTTTGTTCCGAGCGCTTGAGTAAAACGAGCCATTACTAATAAATCCAAGCTGTGACTGTACTGCAGACCAACCGTCAAAGGTCCGTTCAACCCCATATCGTTTGAAGATAAATTCAGCACTTGTTCTGAATCATTAGGCGCTAACGTTTGTGCGTCAGAAACCCCTGCATTTTGTGGAATCGCCGCCATTACCAACGGACACAAACAAGAAAAAAGCAACACATGAAATAGCTGTTTCACTGCTTTCTTAAACGCGTTTTTTTTCTTCATTCGTTTTTCTCTTTGATCAGTCTAAAAGGAATTTAATTTCTAATGACACGAAACCATTGTTGACCGGCAAACCGTCTAAATGGACTTTCCCTTGATTTGAATTGTCTGGGGTAACCACTTGAGCACGATACCCTAATCGATCAACACCGGCGGACACTGTTATAACAGGACTATTCGTTTGACGAAGCAATTGATAGCTCACACCGACTGCCAACTTCGCTCGATAAGTCATCTTATTTTCAGAGTCATAGACATCCTTGGCATAACCACTCGGGACAACACCACTACTGTTGCGTAAGGCTTCTTGATGAGCATGCAACTGAATATTGGCTCGCAATAATTGCAATTGGAGATCTGCAAACGTTGTTATACGCGTTGATAAGTGCAAGTTGATGCGGTCGCCTAACGCCAATCCATAGTAATTGCTGTCGATGTTGTAAATTTCATTGTCATCGTAATAAGACGTGAATGGGAGTTCGTCTGCATCGTAATTTGCTAAAAAATTATATTTGGTTTTTTCCTTTGTATAGACAACCCCGATCAAAGGTTCGAAATCAATGGAAGAAAAACGGGAGTTTTTATGCCCTTTCAAAAACAAGCCGGTATCAATAAATCGATCTTGAGTTTGTACACGAGCAGAACGAACAGACGTCGCCAGCTTTTTGGTCGGATCCCAAATAATCCCGCTTCCATCAATAAACCAAAGTGTTCCTGCAGTGTTTCGAATTCGTTGCGTTTGTTTGGAATAAAGCTCTCCCACTTGCAGTTCAATGGCGTTGCGACACCCCATAAGAGCCGTCAACCAAGAGGAATATTCATGATGAAAAACGTATCCCAGTTTCAAATTATATTGAGGAGTAAACCCGTTGTTGTTTGCTTTCATCAATGAAGAGGAATGGATGCTTCCTAAATCTCCCACAGAAGCAGGCGCTACACCTAAATTTCCCACATGAAAATTTGGCTTTTTCACGTAATAAGCGGCGGAACCTACTGCAACATAAAGATACCCATCCGACTGTGTGAAAGAGATGTCAGAAGAAGCAGCAAATAGAGGGGAGATAAAACAAAAAACAAAGAGTGTAAAAAACGATTTCAAAAGTTTGCTCATAATTATTTTTACTTAATACGAAATAATAAAGTGAGAGATTCTAGGAAAGAAACAAAGCGGTGTACATGCGTGATTGTATAAGTTGCAGATTCTCTTGTTGAATCTCATCTTTACGGAAATAAATGCTTCGCGATTGCAAAAATTAATTTTTTCAAACCAAGTTTTTCGCTCGCAGAAATTTCAAAAACGGGACCTGTCCAATGAAGCTCTTTCACAATCGATTGACAACGTGTTTCACGTTCTTCTTCGGGCAATAAATCAATCTTGTTCAAAATCAACCAACGGGGTTTTTCTATTAATTCCGGACTAAATTTTTTCAATTCTTCTGTGATGACACGGACAGACGCAACAGGATCCGAATCGTCATAAGGCACCACATCAACAACATGTAACAGCAATACGGTTCGAGCAATGTGTTTTAAAAACTGTATTCCCAAGCCAGCTCCTTCAGAAGCTCCTTCGATAATTCCTGGGATATCAGCGATCACGAAACTTTGTTCTTCTTCCACTCGCACAACGCCTAAATACGGGTGCAATGTTGTAAACGGATAATCAGCTACTTTCGGATGCGCCGCTGACACAGATCGAATCAAAGTTGATTTGCCCGCGTTTGGAAGACCTAACAAGCCAACGTCCGCCAACACCTTTAGCTCTAACTTCAATTGACGAACTTCTCCCAGTGTCCCTGGCGTGGTTTTTCTAGGCGAACGATTAGTACTGCTTTTAAACCGCGCATTGCCCAATCCGTGATAACCGCCCGCTGCCACTTTTAATATTTGGTCATGCTGAGTTACATCGCCCAGCAATTCACCTGTCTCTTCGTCATACACCAAAGTACCTAACGGGACTTTGATATAGAGATCTTCGGCAGATCGTCCTGTGCAATTGCAACCGGAACCCGGTTGGCCATTCTTCGCTTTAAATAAACGTTGATAGCGAAAATCAACGAGCGTGTGCATATCTTTCGATCCCTTCAGATAGACACTCCCCCCATCACCACCGTCTCCACCATCCGGACCGCCAAGAGGAATAAACTTCTCACGATGAAAACTTAAACACCCATGACCGCCATTCCCAGCAGTTACTTGAATAGAAACTTCATCAACGAATTTCATAAAAACCACTCAGCACCAATAAAAAACCCCTCATAAAGAGGGGTTTTTAAAACCAAAAAGTACTTTACGCACTTTCTTTTTCAACCTGCTCTACAATGCGTATATAGCGTCGCGCATTGGCTCCTTTTCGAAAGAATTCAACCATACCGTCCGTTAATGCAAACAAGGTATGGTCACGCCCTATACCTACATTATGGCCTGGATGAAATTGAGTACCCCTTTGTCTAACTAAAATACTGCCTGCTGTAACGACCTGCCCGCCGTATCGCTTGACACCTAAACGTTTGGAATTCGAATCGCGACCGTTTCTTGAACTACCGCCTGCTTTCTTATGTGCCATGATGCACCCCCTCTAACCTTGAATGCCTGTAATTTTTATTTTCGTAAAATATTGCCTGTGGCCCTGATGTTTCATCGAATGTTTGCGTCGTTTAAATTTAATAATTTGAACCTTTTTATGACGCCCTTGTTCCAAGACTGTTGCCGTCACTTTGGCGCCCTCTATATAAGGAGTCCCCAACGTAACTTTGTCGCCATCCGCTACTAAAAGAACTTGATCGAATGCCACACCATCGCCTTCCGCAAGATCCAACTTCTCGATCTTTAGTTCTTCGCCATCTTGAACTTTGTGTTGTTTTCCACCAGCGATGATTACCGCGTACATAATTCTCTCCAAATCAAATACTTATCTATTAATAAAAAGGAGGCTTTTCAAATGAGGATTGGGCAATTTCCGCCCATTTCTGCTAGAGCCCACAAAAAGATCGCGGATCCTACAGAACCCGCCTCTGTACTGCAAGAAACTTCAAAAGCTTATGCCAACAACCTAATTGCAAGTTTTGAAATCTACGCTATTGGTTTATTGTAATTAACTAATCACCAAAGGAAATCTCTGACATGAAACGATTTATTACTTTGATGCTGTCTATCACTTTCTTTTTCTTCTCTCATCTAGCATTTGCTGTCCTTGCTCAACCGCGCGTTATCTTGGTACAAAACAATACGGATGAAACAATTAACGTGCAGTCCAGCATTTCTTCGACGCTCTCTTTTAAAATAAAAATCAATGGCACCACCGATACACCGAATTTAAAAATAGGGCCAAACGCACAAGACCATTTTTTAATTGAAAACAACGGTTATTCAGGCGGCCTAATTACAGGGAACATCTATTTTGAACTGGGCAGAACGCCGATTTACAAACAACAAAAAGAAGCTGTGTTTCCTATCATCGTAGGAGGAAATCAACAAGACATTCAATTAGGATACAACCCATATGCCTATTCAAATTCCGATGTTGCTATAGCTGCAATCCAACTGAACTTACAAGACGGTATTATTGAAATTTCTCCAGCACCGAACAGCAAATTAGCTAATCAGTAAAACCCTGAACGCATCGGAACAATTGATGAAACAAATCTTCAATCACTTCAAATGAGGAGTTCACATGCCAAACATTGGAAAACAAACATTCAATCTGGAAGAAACTTTAAATCACCTTGAAAAAATTACAGAACAGTTGGAATCGAAAGAAATCTCGCTGGAAGAATCACTCAAATTATTTGAGCAAGGCGTCGGCTTGATTAATCAAGCGAAAAAAACCTTGGATACAGCCGAACAAAAAATCCAAAAACTGACAAAAGATCAGACATCTCTCGAGCCATATGAAACGGAAGCTGATAGCGATTAAATGAATACTGTATCCGCCTATCAAGAACGCGCTAACCGAGTGTTAGAACAGTTACTCCCAAATCAGCCCAAAAACACCTTGCACCAAGCCATGCGGTATACAGCGTTGAATGGAGGGAAACGGCTACGTCCTCTACTCGTGTACGCGACGGGACACCTGTTTGACATTGACGATGAACTGCTCGATTTCCCCGCCTGTGCCATTGAATGCATACACACTTACTCTTTGATTCACGACGATTTACCCGCTATGGACAACGATGATTTACGACGCGGGCAACCGACATGTCATAAAAAATATGGAGAAGCACTTGCCGTATTAGCGGGCGATGCCCTTCAAACGTTGGCTTTCGAGACGCTTACACAGAAAGCTTTTAAAGCCTCAGACTCTCAAAAAACACAAATGATCCACGTGCTTTCTAAAGCAGCAGGAGCTACAGGCATGGCTTATGGGCAAGCGTTAGACATAGAACTCAATCAACAACAAATCCCTCATTCGCTCCCCGAAATTGCCCAAGCAAAGACAGGCGCTTTATTTGTCGCTGCGATCCATATGGGTTTGATCGCGGCCAACAACCAAAATCCAACAATAGAAGAAGTACTATTAAACAGCGGAGCCCTATTCGGATTGGCATACCAAATACAAGATGACCTTATGGATTCAACAGAAGGCACAAAAGCTTCATCACACGATTTTCAAAAACTTAAAAAAACTCTGGACCAAGCAACACAACTCCTACAATCCATCCCGGTTAACACCGACAATTTATGGACAGTGGTTAAAATGATGTTTCCCGCACTAAACGATTAATCATGTCTTTTTATTGATTTTCTTCTCTCTGAGACGCGATGAACCGCGCCTCTACGAATAGATATATCGCCGTTGAATAACTGGAATAGAGACAATTTCAATGGCGTGGGTAATTGAAAATCCATATACTTCCGCCCCTTTATTTAGCCCCCGGGAGAGCATCATGGCACGTATTACTGTAGAAGATTGTCTGAAACACGTAGACAACCGTTTCGATCTTGTCTTAACGGCTGCAAAAAGAGCAAGAGAACTCGAAAAAGGTGCTACGCCTAAAGTGGAATGGGAACACGACAAACCTACCGTCCTTGCACTGCGTGAAATTGCGGAAGGCATTTGGGACAAATCAAAACGGACAGAAACCGAAGAAAGCGCATAACTGAGGGTCATCAGTGTCTATCTTTATTCCTTTACAAGAAGCACTTCAGCCCTATTTATCTAAAACAGAAATAGAAAAAATTCATGCAGCCTATCTGTATGCTGCAAAAGCCCATCAAGGACAGACACGTAGCAACGGACAACCCTACATCATTCACCCCATGGCCGTTGCCGTTACGCTTGCCCAATTAAAGTTGGATCCTGCAACTATTAAGGCAGCGTTATTACACGATGTCATCGAAGACACCCCCATCGAAAAGAAAGATGTAGAAAAGAAATTCGGGAAAGAAGTAACCAAACTCGTCGATGGAATGACAAAACTCACAAAAATAGAATTCGAATCACATGCGCATGCACAAGCCGAAAATTTTCGAAAAATGATGATGGCTATGGCCGCAGATATTCGCGTTATTTTGATCAAGCTCGCCGATCGTCTGCACAACATGCAAACATTGTGTCACTTAGATATTTCCAAGCGAAAACGCATTGCAAAAGAAACCTTAGATATTTACGCCCCCATTGCTCATCGATTGGGTATGAATACTTTCCGACACGAATTCGAAGATTTGGGTTTTTCTTCCCTTTATCCACTACGTTATAAAGTCCTCAGTGAAATCGTTAAAAAAGCCAGGGGACATCGCATCGAAATCATCCATGCTTTAGAAAGCGGTATTCTCAAAACATTAGAAAAAGCTCAACTCTCTTCGTTCGAATTAAAAGGACGAGAAAAAAGCCTCTACAGCATTTATAAAAAAATGAAGCAAAAGCATCTCAAATTCTCCGAAATCATGGATGTGTACGCTTTCAGAATCATTGTGTCATCCATCGACGAATGTTATCGAGCATTAGGTCTTGTTCATTCTCTCTACAAACCTTTACCTGAAAGATTTAATGATTACATCGCTATTCCGAAAGCAAACGGATACCAATCTCTGCACACCACCCTCTTTGGCCCTTATGGCGTTCCGATTGAAGTACAAATTCGCACAAAGAGCATGGATAAAATTGCCGAGAATGGCATTGCAGCTCATTGGCTCTATAAAACAGACGACATAGTTGTCGACCAAGCGCAATTGCGGGCAAGAGAATGGATTAAAGGATTGTTAGAAATCCAACAAAATGCCGGCAGCTCTTTAGAATTTATCGAAAACGTCAAAATCGATTTATTCCCAGACGAAGTGTATGTCTTCACTCCTCGTGGACAGATTCAAAAATTACCAAGCGGCGCAACAGCTGTAGATTTCGCATACGCCGTACATACAGACATTGGAAACAGTTGCGTTGCTGCCAAGATCGATCGACGTCTTGCTTCCTTGAGCACTCAATTAAAAAACGGACAAACCGTTGAAATAGTGACAGCCCCTGACGCACACCCAAACCCTTCTTGGTTGAACTTTGTTGTTACAGGCAAAGCCCGAGGTGAAATTCGTTATGCACTAAAGCAACAACGCAAAGACGAATCAGCAGCCTTCGGAAAACAGCTCTTGGAAAGAGCCCTAAAAATGTTAGGGGAAAATTTAAAAAATATTTCAAAGAAACAAATTAAAAAAGTACTCGATGCTTCAGGATATTCATCACCCGATGCACTGTATGAAAACATCGGCCTCGGCAATCAAATCGCTCAAATTATTGCAAGACGCTTAGTCAACCAAGAAAACTATCAATTAGCCGAATCGCATCAAGAACATGAAATGGAACCCTTCCACATCAGAGGCACGGAGGGCCTGGTGGTCAATTTTGCAAAATGTTGTCGCCCTATTCCGAATGATCCCATCGTTGGCGTGCTCACAACGGGACACGGCATCGTTGTACATCACGCGGAATGCAACAACGTTCTTGAAGCCAGACGACAACCAGACAAAGTGATTCCATTGCAATGGTCAGAAGAAGTCACAGGACATTTCGAAGTGGAACTTGAAATTGAAGTTGCTAACAAGCCCGGTGTATTCGCCAGTATTGCTTCTGCTATTGCACACGCAGAAGCCAACATCGAAAACATCGATATTCATAAGCCGATGGACGCCATCGAACGTTGTGTACAGATACGATTGCTTCTCTCTGTACGCAATCGCGACCATCTTGCTCACATCATCCGTTGCATTCGGCAAATCAGTACAGTTTCCGCTGTTACACGCGTCAGAAACGTCTAATCGTCTATAAATTACTCACAAAAAATAAGCAAAAAACGTAAAAAAAATAATTACAAAAGGGCTGCCCGGAAGAAAACTTTTTTGCTTACAATGCCCCTCATTCAATAATCAATGGAAAAGGATTGTGAGATATGAAAAACGTTTCTGCGCCGGAAAAAAAACAAAACACCCTCCTCAAAAAAACCTCTAAAAAAACAGAGCAAACGACTAGAACGACCGGCTTGATTCAGAAAATTCAGAAACGAGATGGCTCAATTGTGCCCTTTGATTTACAACTCATTACAAAAGCAATTCACAAAGCCATGGCCGCAACAGGAGAAGGTTCTTTTGGAGAAGCAGAATTAATCTCCAATAAAATTTTGGCTGAACTTGTGCCTATCGCAAAACGCTTCAAAAATTTCATGCCAACAGTCGAAGGCGTACAAGATGCTGTTGAAAAAGAACTGATCCTGAGTAACTACGTCTCCACTGCAAAAGCCTACATTTTATATCGTGAAAGACGCGCTGAATTACGACGAAAGACCAAAGACGTTCCAGAACACATTCGAAAATTAGCCGAAGAAAGTAAGAAATATTTTAGAAATACGCTTAGTGAATTTGTGTTTCTTCGCACCTATGCGCGTTGGATTGATCAAGAAGGTCGTCGTGAAACATGGATTGAAACGGTAGATCGTTATATCCACTTCATGAAAGAACAATTAGGCAACAAATTAACAGCTAAAGAATATTCAGAATTACGCGAAGCCATTCTCCAGCAAGAAATCATGCCGTCGATGCGATTACTGCAATTCGCAGGTACTGCTGCAAAAGCTACTCAAGTGTGCGCTTACAATTGTTCCTTCACAGCTCCAGCCAGCATCCAAGATTTCGCGGAAGTAATGTACATCTTGATGTGCGGAGCCGGTGTCGGTTTCTCGGTTGAAAGCAAAAACATTCAAGCATTGCCGCAAATCAAATTGCAAACCGGAGACATGCTACCAACACACCTCATTGGCGACAGCAAAGAAGGCTGGTGTGACGCGTTGGCGTTGGGCATGCAAACGTGGATGAATGGACAAGACATCCAATTCGATTATTCCAGAGTACGGCCGGCGGGAGCGCGTTTAAAAACGATCGGCGGGAAAAGCTCAGGGCCAGAGCCTCTACGTTCTCTTTTAGACTTCACGCGCAATAAGATTATGCAACGTCAAGGGCGTCGTTTAACGAATCTAGACGCACACGACATTCTCTGCAAAATAGGTGAAGTGGTGGTGTCCGGTGGTGTCCGACGCAGCGCCATGATTTCTCTCTCTGATCTTGACGACGCCGATATGAGAGATGCCAAGAAAGGTCAGTTCTACATAACAGAACCACAAAGAAGCATCGCGAACAATTCTGCGGTCTATAACACCAAGCCAACCAATGTTGAATTTTTAGACGAATGGATCGCATTGATGAAAAGCGGATCCGGAGAAAGAGGCATCTTCAATCGCGGTGGATTAATCAACACCATGCCAGAAAGACGACTCGCCCTATATGAAGAGATCGGTGTGATTGCGAATAATCAAATTGTTGGAACATTAGGCACTAACCCTTGTGGAGAGATTATTTTACGACCGAAACAATTCTGCAATCTTTCAGAAGTGGTGGCACGACCAGAAGATGATGAACAATCACTCTTAAGAAAAATTCACTTAGCAACCATCTTAGGTACTTATCAATCAACTCTGACTGATTTTCCGTATCTTTCAAAAGCATGGAAAAATAATTGTGAAGAAGAACGTTTGCTCGGTGTATCCATCACAGGTCAATGGGATTGCCCCACCGTACGTCAATCGAAAATACTGGAAAAACTAAGAAAACAAGCGATCAAAACAAATACCAAATACGCCAAAGCGTTTGGCATTAATGCGTCAACTTCTATCACTTGCGTCAAACCGTCCGGCACCGTTTCACAGACCGTCGATTGCGCTTCTGGGATGCACCCACGCTACGCTCCGTACTACATTCGACGCATTCGTATTTCTGCGACAGATTCCTTATTTAAGATGTTGAAAGATCAAGGGGTTCCATACCATCCAGAAGTAGGACAAGCCGAAGACTCTGCAACAACCTATGTCTTGGATTTCCCTGCCAAAGCGCCTGAGGGAGCAATTGTGCGGCACGACATTCATGCAATTGATCAATTAGAACATTGGAAAATGGTGAAAAAAAATTACACCGAACACAATCCTTCGGTCACGATCTTGGTCGATGAGCATGAATGGATCGAAGTTGCCAACTGGGTTTACAAAAATTGGGATATTGTGGGGGGGCTTTCTTTTCTTCCTAAATCAAAACACGTCTATCAATTAACGCCTTACGAAGCCATTACCAAAGAACAATACGAAGCTCTTTTGGAACGCACAAAAAATATCGATTTTTCACAACTTGTTTTATACGAATTGAAAAACGAAACAGAGATGAAAAGAGAGCTTGCTTGTGTGAGTGGCGCATGCGAATTGTAATAACAACCGTAACTATTGCGCGTTTATGAAGCGCAACAGCAGTAAGGAAAAACGCATGATTATTTATGGCCAGCACTCTGTACAAGGAGCGTTAAAGCATCGTCCCAAACAAATCACGGCCTTATTGCTGCAACAAAATCGCAAAGATCAACGCATACAAGACGTAATTGCGGTTGCGAAAAAACATCAGATTCCCATTCGTTTTGTATCTTCGTCAGAGTTAAACGCTCTTGCTAGTGAAGCCAATCATCAAGGCATTGCAGCAGAAATTGCAGAATCAAAAAAACACGAAGCAGACTTAGGCGATTTTTTAGATCAAATAGAGGGGCCTGCTTTTCTGTTGATTCTAGACGGCGTGCAAGATCCGCATAATCTTGGAGCCTGTTTGCGATCGGCCGACGCCGCAGGAGTTCATGCTGTGATTGCGCCAAAAGATAGAGCCGTAGGAATTACACCCGTCGTCCAGAAAGTGGCGAGCGGCGCTGTAGAAACGGTTCCATTCTTTCAAGTCACTAATTTAGTTCGCACACTGGAGCTATTAAAAAGTAAAGGTATTTGGGTAATCGGCGCTACTGAAGAAGCTGAACGCTGTGTGTTCGATGGCGATTACAAAACACCAACCGCTCTTGTATTAGGCGCCGAAGGTTCTGGCGTTCGTCGCCTCACGAAAGAACATTGCGATGATTTAGTACACATCCCCATGGCAGGTTCTGTCGCAAGCTTAAATGTCTCCGTTGCAACAGGCATCTGCCTATTCGAAGTCGTCAAACAAAGAAGAAATGAATATCCGTAGCAACTCCATCATCATTCCTAGCCTCGGCGGGAATCCATCTCTCGTCATTCCCGCTTCTGTCGTCATTCCCGCGCAAGCGGGAATCCAGATTCCTGGATCCTTAGCTTTCGCGGGGATGACGGTGAAGAGAAGAGTGTGTGGATGACGAGGTACTGGGGGCCTTCTTCCGGGGGGCCTTCCGATTGATCGCGTCTTACAAACAGCCTTGAAGGCTTTTGATGAGGGAAGCAAGTTGTTGTTCTTGTCGTGATAAACGACAACGTTCGGCATAAATAATGGATTGCAGTTGATGTACCGCTTCTTCAAAAAAATCGTTCACAACCAGATAGTCAAACTCTTTGTAATGTTGCATCTCCAACTCTGCTTCAGAAAGACGTCTTTGAATAATCTCTAGATGATCTTGCCCACGATCTACAATCCGTTTTTTCAAAATCTCCTTGGAAGGAGGCAAAATAAAAATACTCACACACTCTTCTTTCATCAGCTCCCTCACGCGTTGTGCGCCTTGCCAATCGATCTCTAAAACAACGTCATGTCCATCACTCATCAATTCTTGAACCACCGCTTTGGAAGTACCGTAGCCATTCCCAAAGACCGTCGCATATTCAAAAAAATCGCCTCGCTCCACCATCTCATCAAATTGCGTTTGAGACACAAAATAATAATGTTTGCCGTGCACCTCCTGAGCCCGCTTGGCACGCGTAGTATACGAAACAGAAAACTGAAGATTTGGAACACTTTGCAACAATGCATCGACCAAACTGGTTTTGCCGGTTCCTGAAGGTGCGGAAATCACATAGAGAATGCCTGCCATAAATAAAACGCCTTTTTTATGAGTGTTCGTGCAACCAATCGAGATAGATATTGACCCCTTGTTTCACATCTTTGAATTCGACATCACAACCCACAGAACGCAATTTCGTCAAATCGGCTTGTGTAAAGCTCTGATAGCTCTCTTTAAGGTGCTCCGGAAATGGAATGTATTCCACACGTCCTTTTTCATGCCAATCAATGACGGCTGTAGCAACTTCATTGAAAGACTGCGCTCTTCCTGTACCTACATTAAAAATACCCGACTGATCCGGGTGGTCGAAGAACCATAAGTTGACCGCTACCACGTCCCCAACAAAAATAAAATCACGCCGCTGTTCACCGTTGGCATACCCGTCGCAACCTTCAAACAATTTTACAACGCCGACTTCTTGAACCTGGTTATTGAAGTGATAAGCAACGCTCGCCATAGACCCCTTATGAGTTTCGCGAGGTCCGTACACATTAAAATAACGTAAACCGACCACTTGGCTTTTTATCTTTGGAAACAACGTCCGCATATATTGATCAAAGAGAAATTTGGAATAAGCGTATACATTAATTGGTTTTTCATACTGACGCTCTTCTATAGAAACCTTACCGGCCCCATAGACAGACGCACTGGATGCATAAAAAAATGGAATATCGTGCTCCAAACAAAAATGCAGAACGGCTTTTGAATATTCGTAATTATTTTCCATCATGTACTGACCGTCCCATTCAGTAGTCGATGAACACGCTCCTTCGTGAAAAACCGCTTCTACTTTTTCATCAAACATTCCTGCTTCTATCAACTCTAAAAAGTCATCCCGATCCATGTAATCCGCAATATCACAATCCGCAAGATTGTGAATTTTGTGCCCATCCTTCAACCAATCCACCACAAGGATGTCTTTATGGCCTCGAGCATTCAGCCCTTTCACAATATTGCTGCCAATAAAACCTGCGCCACCGGTCACGATAATCATCACAATTCTCCTTCTTTTTTATATTCTGGCTGCAAATGCTTAATCACTTCTGAGCTCGAACGAGACTCCAGCAATTTAAGCGCTTTCACTTCGCCACCATTTTTCAAGACACATTGAGCGCCCGCGATAGCATTAATCTCTTTGTAATCACTGCCTTTCACCAAAACATCCGGCAACAACCGACAAATCAAACGTTCAGGAGTGTCTTCAGAAAAAGACACCGCCCAATCCACGCATTCAAGTGCCGCCAACACAGCCATTCGATCTTCTAAATGATTTATAGGTCGTGTTTGGCCTTTTAATCGCCGCACAGAATCATCGTCATTCACAGCAACCACTAATCGATCTCCGTGTTGTTTTGCTTGTTGCAGCGAGTAGATATGTCCGGCATGTAGCACATCAAAACAACCATTTGTCATCACTATCCGTTCACCTCGACGACGCGCACTCTCCATTGCTAGTACCATTTGATCTTCACTCAAAACGCCTTTTAAGTGATCCGCATGCGCTGCATCAAATAATTCATGACGTGTAACAGCGACAGTACCGAGCTTTGATACAGCAATGCCCGCAGCAATATTAGACAACTTAACGGCCTCTATTAACGGCGTATTCACGGCCAAACTAGCGGCCAACACACTGATGACCGTATCGCCCGCGCCTGTAACATCAAATACTTCTAACGCTTGTGTTGAGATATAAGTTGCTGGCTGATCTTTCTGAATTAACGTTAATCCTTCATGGCCACGCGTTACCAAAACGGCTCCAAAATCGTATTTTTTAATTAACTGACAGCCTTTTTCTATTAATTCATCATCGGATCGACACTCCCCCACAACCGCTTCGAACTCTTTTCGATTAGGTTTGATTAATGCCGCCCCACGATAATGTTCAAAAGGGGTATGTTTAGGATCTACGAGAACAGGAATATCAAGTTTTTGTGCGGCTTTCATATATTCCCGCACATCAAGAAAAGTGCCTTTTCCATAGTTAGAAATGACGACCACATCAAATTCAGGCAATACTTTTTTATATATCTCAAACAAACGTTGTTTCGCTTCATCTGCAAAACCATCTTCAAAATCAAGCCGCAACAATTGCTGTTGTTTTAAAACACGTATTTTAGTAATCGTTGTTCCTTGCTCATCTTGCAAGATGTCATGAGCAATCTTCGTGTTTGTTAGACAGAGTTTTATTCGCTCTGAAGCCGAATCATTTCCAACGAGGCCTAACAATTTCACATGCGCACCTAAGCTCGAAATGTTAAACGCCACATTACTGGCCCCGCCCAAACGATCTTCCTTTTTGACAATACGCGCGACAGGCACAGGAGCTTCTGGAGAAATGCGATGAATGTCCCCGTGGAAATAACGGTCCAACATCACATCGCCAACAACTAATACTTTTGCTTTTGAAAAATCAGGAAATTGAATGCTCATGAAATTCTCGCCAGTAAAAAAATTGGCGGATTATAGAGAAAATGAACCCCAATAGGGGAAAAAATGTCAGCTCTTAGTAAGGCTCCATTAAAAACGTAGCAACTGTATCGTCATTCCCGTTCCCATCGTCGTTCCCGCGCAAGCTAAGAATCCAGCGGAGGATTTCTTTAAGCATTCCCTGGAGCCTATATTTAGGTACGGCCCTACAATTCGATCTTCTTATAGGCCTTTGCGTCTAAGAAACGTTCTGTGATCACTTCTTTAGAAGGCTTTATTTTGAACAGCCAGCCCTTACCGTACGGATCACTATTGATCCCCTTGGCGTTCTCTTTCAATGCAGGGTTTATCGCAATCACTTTGCCATCAACAGGAGCATAAATATCTGTTGCCGCTTTCACCGATTCCACCGTGCAACAGTGCGCTCCAGCTTTCAGGGTTGAATTTATTTTTGGCAAAGTCACTTGAGATACATCCCCTAATAAACTTTGCGCGTTGTCTGTCATGCCTACAGTTAGCGTGTCATCGTTTTCTTGACGCACCCATTCATGCGTTTTGGTATACAACAAATTTTCCGGAACTTGGCTCATCGTGTTTTCTCCTTGTTGAATTTTTCTTCGCAGCCCGCAAGAGACGCGATGAATCGCGTCTCTACGTTTTATGGGACAAACTTCCCTCTGACCCAAACGAAAAAACGAAAATATGTTTTTTTAATAAATAACGCCATACTCTTTTTATTCATGACGAAATAAACCACTCAACGCTATGCCAGCACTTATCCGTAAAAACGATGTTTTACACTTACAATACAGCTCATCCGATACGGTGTTCATCGACTTTGCATCAAAAGCAAATACGTTTCGCCGCAAACACGGCGGTGGATTGGGTCAAGCAATCGCAAAAGCAATCGGCATCACTCCGAAAACAAACCTAACCGTTTTAGATACAACCGCAGGGCTTGGAAAAGATGCATTTGTTCTAGCGTCGTTAGGTTGCACCGTCACCTTGATTGAAAAATCGCCTGAAATTTTTGCGCTACTGGAAGATGGAATAAAACGAGCAAAACAAGACCCAGAAATCGCGTCGATCATCGCAAGAATGAAATTGATTCACGCAGACAGTATTCAATATCTGCAAAAATCCTCTCAACCGTTTGATGTCATTTATTTAGACCCGATGTTTCCAGCCAAACAAAAATCCGCTTTACCAAAGAAAGACATGCAAGCCCTGCAAAAATGGCTCAATCACGATGAACCCGATTCCGAACTATTAAAAACAGCATTGAAACATGCAAAGAAACGAGTCGTCGTAAAGCGCCCTCGTCTAGCACCCCCTCTCAACAATCACAAACCAGACTTCTCATACAACGGAAAAAGCTGCCGCTTCGATGTGTATTTTGGAAATGCATAGATAAAAAAATACAAACAACCTCAACTACAAAAATTTAGCTAAATTCCTGTATTAAGCGTGGCGGCGAGTTCGGACGTATTCAACTACCGGGGGTAAGACAGACAGAATGATGATGACCAAGATGACAATGGAAAAATGATTCTTTACAGCGGGAACGTTTCCGAACCAATAGCTGCTCCATAGCAACAATAAAATCCAGAAAAGAGCTCCTAAGAAGCTATAGAAAACAAATTTTGCGTGCCCCATCTCGCCCATACCGGCAACGAAAGGAGCGAACGTTCGAACGATAGGCATAAAACGTGCGATCACGACCGTTTTAGCGCCGTATTTTTCATAAAAAGCATGCGTTTTGTTTAAATAGGAAGGCTTTAAAAACAGGCTGTTTTCATTGGTAAAGAATAAATGTCCCAGTTTGTAGCCAATAAAATAGTTAGAGAGATTGCCCAAGAAAGCAGCGGCGATTAATAACAACGTCAACACATAAACATTCAATGCCCCCGTCGCCGCAATGGCGCCTGCTGCAAAGATCAAGGAATCCCCTGGCATAATCGCTGTTACCACCAAACCGGTTTCACAGAAGATAACCAAAAAGAGAAAGGCATAAACCCACAATCCGTATTGAGCGACAAACCCGCCCAATTGCGTATTCATGTGTAACACAAAGTGAAGAAAAGACACGAGTACGTTCATAAAGTTTCCTCAAACCTGCAAGCATCTGCATCGAAAAGGCGCGCATTTAACGCCGATCTAGACAATATAGCAATCGACATGCAGAATGCCGCCTTTTTTTATTAAGCATAGAGGTTTATCCATGGATATTAGAAAAATACGCGCCATTATTGATCTCATTAAAGAAAAAGAAATCGGGGAAATTGAAATTTCCGAAGGCGAAGAATCCGTTCGCATCAGTCAGTTCAATCAAGCCACCCCCCGCATCATCGAACAACATGCCCCCGTTCCTGTAGTTCCTTCAACTACACCTTTTACCGCCCCTGCAAGCGCTCCCACAAAATCCGAGCACAAGCAAACGGTTAATTCACCTATGGTAGGAACTTTTTATATCTCTCCATCACCCGATGCCGCTCCTTTTATCAACATTGGCCAGCAAGTTTCTCCTGGTGATGTACTCTGTATTGTGGAAGCAATGAAAATGTTTAATCAGATTGAAGCAGATAGAGCTGGAAAAGTAGTCGCTCGATTAGTGGAAGACGGGCAACCCGTAGAATTTGATCAGCCTCTGTTTGTCATTGAAGAATAAGCGAGAAAAATCATGTTAGAAAAAGTCTTGATTGCAAATCGCGGAGAGATTGCTCTACGCATTTTAAGAGCTTGCAAAGAGTTAGGCATCAAAACAGTCGCCGTACACTCTTCTGCGGATAGAGAACTCATGCATGTTCGTTTAGCAGATGAATCCGTATGCATCGGCCCTTCCCCTGTTTCGGAAAGTTACTTAAGTGTCCCGGCGATCATCAGCGCGGCCATCATTACAAACGCAACGGCGATTCACCCCGGGTATGGCTTTCTCTCTGAAAATGCAGATTTTGCGGAACAAGTAGAAAAAAGCGGGTTCATCTTTATAGGACCGAATGCTCAAATGATTCGAACAATGGGCGACAAAATTTCCGCCATCAAAAAAATGCAAAGCCTTAACATTCCATGCATTCCTGGTTCTGGTGATCCTCTCACCGATGATGCACAAGCGAATATCGAGATAGCGCGCAAAATTGGTTTTCCCGTCCTCATTAAAGCAGCTGGTGGCGGTGGCGGTCGCGGCATGCGCATTGTGTACAAAGAGGAAGAATTAATTCAGGCAATATCCTTAACGAAACACGAAGCAGGTTCTGCTTTTGGAAACGATGCTGTCTATCTCGAAAAATTTCTCGAGAATCCACGGCATATTGAAGTGCAAATCTTGGGAGACGGTAAAGGAAATGCCATCTTCTTGGGAGAACGTGATTGCTCCATTCAAAGACGTCACCAAAAAGTTATTGAAGAAGCTCCTGCTCACGGCATCACTGAAGAGCAACGACAATACATCGGATCTCTGTGCGTAAAAGCTTGTGAAGCGATGCATTATCGCGGCGCCGGGACCTTTGAATTTCTATACAAAAACGGCCAATTCTATTTCATTGAAATGAATACCCGCATTCAAGTAGAACACCCGATCACTGAAGCCATCACCAATATAGATTTGGTTAAAGAGCAGCTCTATATCGCAGCAAAAAATAAATTACGTTATACACAAGACGATGTACGCATTACGGGACACGCCATTGAATGCCGAATTAATGCAGAAGATCCAAAGACCTTCCTGCCTTCGCCCGGAACCATTTCTCTGTTCCACCCTCCCGGTGGCCCACAAATTCGGTTCGATTCACATATTTACAACGGCTATACCGTTCCTCCTTTCTATGATTCGTTGCTTGCAAAATTAATCGTGCATGCAAGCGATCGAAAAACGGCAATTACTCGCATGCGAAATGCACTGGACGAAACGGTGATTAACGGCATCAAAACCAATTTGTCGTTGCATCAGAAAATTCTATCGGACGAATCCTTTCAACAAGGCCATGCACACATCCATTACCTCGAAACGATGCTCAAACGCGAAGCAGAAAAGGATTGATAGTTTTCTTCGTCAAATCCCATGGAAAGGTCTTTTTGTCATTCCCGCGCAAGCTTAGAATCCAGCCTCTCGTCATTCCCGCGAAGGCTTAGAATCCAGCCTCTCGTCATTCCCGCGAAGGCGGGAATCCAGTTACCCCCCCATAAGGATTAAAGCCCATGCGCTTAACACCATTTGAAGTCCAAACCATCAAATCGATCATTCAAAAACACGATCCAAATGCAAAAATTTATCTCTTTGGGTCACGAGTAAATGATCAAGCACGTGGCGGCGATATTGATTTACTGACTCAAGCCCCGAAGGGGCGAAAAATATAGTCTCTACGTTTGGGTTAACGATTTACGAAAGGTTTTAAACATGGATCAAAAAACGGTGCGGGAGATTTTTGTTCGGTTGCGGAAAGAAAATGCAGATCCAACCACTGAGTTGCATTACACGACACCTTTTGAATTGATGATCGCTGTCATTTTATCGGCGCATTCGACCGATAAAGGGGTCAATAAAATCACTGAAACATTGTTCAAAGCAGCGAACACACCAGAAAAAATCTTAGCGATGGGTGAAACAAAATTGAAAAAGGCCATTCAATCCATCGGCCTCTATAACTCGAAAGCCGCGCACATCATGGAAGCTTGCAAAATCTTGGTAGAGAAATTCGATTCGCAATTGCCGAACACACGAGAAGGATTGGAATCGTTGCCAGGGGTGGGAAGAAAATCAGCAAACGTTCTCTTAAATACGATCTTTGGAGAACATTTGATTGGAGTGGATACACACATTTTTCGGGTTTCCAACCGAACCGGTTTAGCAGAAGGAAAAACACCGTTAGCCGTAGAACAAAAGTTAATGGAAGTCATCCCGAATGAATTCAAATTACACGCTCATCATTGGCTTGTTCTCCATGGCCGTTACATATGCACCGCCAAAAAACCAAAATGCCCCGCCTGCCTAATCAGCGACCTATGCGAATACAAAGAAAAAGAAGAACGCTAGTAGAAACCAACACCGTTATACGAAACACAAACCAACCTAATCCCATCCCCTCATAGTCATTCCCACGGAAAGCTAAGGATCCAGAAAAACCAACATCAAACACCCATAAAAAAACGCGGTTTCCCGCGTTTCTAGTGAAGAATGAAACTAAAACCTCAAGCGAGGCGCATCAACAGGTGGTTGTTTGTAAGATGATTCGGGTCCACCCCCGCTAAACAAGCCGCCAAAAGAAAATAAAGAGGACACTCTACCGATCATCTTATTACCTTTTGCTTTTACTTTAAGGGAAGGTTTCTTTTCGTTCTCACCACCTGAAAGGGCACAAACAATATCACTGTCTGTTTCTCTATATGCCGTATTGCCTTTCATTTCTTTAAACGAATTTTCTGCTGTTTTCTTTTTCCTCAAGAAAATGTTTAAGAATTTTTTAACCCGCCTAACTATAAAAAAGCCTTTCTTTTGTTCTAGCCGTATTTTCTGCTGCATTTCTTCTTGTTGCTTCAGAGCTTCTTCTAAAGCAGCTTTTTTCTTCTTATGTATATGCGCAAGCTGTTCTTCCAAGAACAACACTCGTCTTGTCTGTTCTTTGAGGTTAGCCTCCTTTTGCCACGGCAACTTCTGTCTGAACAAAAGAAAAACCTCATGCAACTCCTTTGAGGACGGCAAGTCCTCTTTATTTAAGCGTTCCAATTTACCTTTTTCTTTAGACAATAGTTCGAATGCTTTAATAAAATTTTGAACAATTTTTGGCTGATTTTTCTCAGGAATATTCAGTCTTAAAATCTGATCCCGCATTTCTTTTGCGTCTGTAATAAGCTCTTTCACTTCTGCTTCTGTAATAAGCTCTTTCACTTCTTCAGAAGATGAAGAGCACACCTCTGAAATGTGTTGACCTGGATCTGAGCTTTGTTTTCGAACTGGTGGAGTCATAAACATTCTCCTCTCTGGTGAGCTGAATGAGCTATAGGATCATACCTACTTATAGTCATGATATCAGTACAGACTTAACGAAATCTTAATTAGCATTAAAAAATTATGAGGATTTTTCCTGGATCCCAACAAGCAGCTAGGGATGACTGTCCCGCACTCAACTGCATCAAATGTCTGGATCCCAACAAGCAGCTAGGGATGACGATTGGGTTCGCGGGGATGACGGTGCAACTCAGAAATACACACTCAGTTCTGTTGAGATCATGTCGTCCGATCTGCCTAGTTCGCTAGGAACATAAGCAAGCGTAGCACCGTGATTCACCATAGCAGTGTTGCTGCGGCCATAATTGATGTCGTGTCGGTATTCAAAGGTTAACGTGGCATTCTGTAAGATGTTCAACAATAACCCAGCCGTGTATCGCTGTTTCGGCAAATACAATCCCAAAGCTTGATTGGTGAAGGCATAACTCAATGCCACCGAACTTGGAATACGGAAAAGATGGAAGGAATAATCACCTTCGACATTCATTGCGCTGGGTTCTGCACCATGACTGTTGAACGATAAATCCGTCTTACTGAATTGTTGTAATGCAGACAAATACTCTGCAATCAAACTCCAAGGACCATAGCCCACGACAGCATGCAGATCGATGCCATTCACGCCGTGCACAAGATCTTCACGATTGGATTTATCAA
Organism: Gammaproteobacteria bacterium; assembly: GCA_018812595.1. Lineage (GTDB taxonomy): Bacteria > Pseudomonadota > Gammaproteobacteria > UBA12402 > UBA12402 > JAHJDF01. The sequence continues at coordinate 5,152 of JAHJDF010000034.1, read as the reverse complement.
ACCCTTGAAAACCACTCGGAGCCCCCGTGTCCTGCATACCCACTGAATCGGCCATGTTGGAAATGTAACTCACACCTACATCGGTATTAAATTTCTTCTTGATATAACTAATACCCGCATCTCCACCGAACTGCTTCGCCAAACTGCTGTTGCCATACTTTGTATCCCCTTTAAACACAAAAGCACGAGCATAAGGAGAGAAAGAACGTGCAGGAGCGAAACCCACTAGAATCGTTCTCGCTTTTGTTTTCCCGATATATTTAGTCAGAGGACTACTGATCATCATGGTGCTGTATCGACCGAACGGCACATACATTTGACCGACCGTTCCGTAAAACGGTGAACGCTTCACGTCGCCGATCACAATAAATCCTTTATCCAAATACACATTGGAATTTCCAATACGACGATTAGAGAAAACATCGTTTGGATTATTGTCATAAGTAAATGCCATAAACCCATTCACCAAAGGAGAAATTTCCGCAAAGGTATCTAATTCTGCGCCGCTCAGATCAATGTCTGTCGAACGAGCTCCTTTATAAGGCCTCGAATAACTGAACTCTCCCGATAACTTACCGCTCATAACAAGACGGGGATGATTAGGAACTTTTTCACCTGCTTTTTTTAACGCTTCCTGCTCGACTTTTCGACGCTCTAATAATTTCAAATCCTCATTAATGCTTGGTGAATTAACCAAAACTTGGCTGCCCGTGGAATAGGTTGGTCGCCCGGTATAAGGCGCAATCACCACAGCACTTCCGTAGGTTTTGAATCTCGACGCAACAGACTTTTCCCTCTCTTCCTGTCGCGTTTTAATCTTCTGGCTCGTCTCTTGTTCCGTCTGCAATTCCTTCTTCATTTTCTGCACATCAACTTCTAATTGACTCAATTGTTTTTCCATCGATTGGAGTTGCGCTTCTTTACGAGAACGCGCAGAAACGTAATGTCTTGATCGATGATGTCGCGGCAAAGGAGCCGCCGCAAAAGCAGTGGAGACAAGAGAACAACTGCAAATCAAAAAAAGCGTGCGATTCAAAAGAACACGAGAGGGATGATTCATCGGAAAAGTTCCTTATCGTTTTTAATAGTTATTAGAAAAGGCGCGGATTATTCCAGGTTAGTAATGTGCATCAAGGGCAATATTCAATAATGGTAACGACACTGCAAAATAACTAATACGTCATCTCTTAATTCATAAACTAAACGATGTTCATTCGTGATTCTTCGTGACCATTTATTTATTAAATCGAATTTCAATGCTTCTGGTTTACCAAGACCGCTAAAAGGTGTGCGAACAGTATTTTTGATAAGCGTATTAAGTTTTTTCAAAATAATTTTATCGGTTCGTTGCCAATACAAATAATCTTCCCAAGCAATCTCCGTCCACGCCAAAATCAATCTTCGATCAGATTTTCTTTGCGCCATTTACCTTGCTCACTTTGTTGAATGCTTTTACGTAAACGCGCTGCATTAACAGGGCTTCTTAAAAGATAAGCCGTTTCTTCAATTGCGTTATAGTCTTCAAGAGACATCATCACGACAGAACGTGATTTCTTACGAGTAATAATTAAAGGCTCGTGGTTATCACAAACATCTTCCATAGTATTCACCAAATTTTCTCTAGCCGACGAATATGAAATAGCTTTCATGAATCTCACCCTCTTCTATCTTGTTGTACATTTAATTGTACAGCCAATCTGGGTGATACACAAACAATGAATCAATGAAGCATTAGAAACAAACGTAAAAAACGCCTGAAAATTTTGTGAGACGCGAGAAATATAGTCCCTAAGAGTATCTTGTCGTCATTCCCGCGCCCTCTCTCGTCATTCCCGCGCCCTCTCTCGTCATTCCCGCGAAGGCGGGAATCCAGCCATATATTTTCTGGATCCACACCGAGGAGAGAATGACGATGATCGCGAGGATGACAATACCGTTCTTACCAGTGTTCGTGGTGGACTCGATCTTTGTTGTATCTGTCTATTACTTTCTGCTCACTTGCAGCATAGCCTATTGGAACGATGCAGAAAGGCTGAATGTTTTTCGGGAGATTTAACAACGCTTGAATCGGCGACATACGATCTTCTTTTGGATAAACCCCAACCCAAACAGCCCCCAAACCTAAAGCATGAGTAGCTAACAACATATTTTCCGTTGCCGCGGACAAATCTTGCACACCAAACACTTCGTGTTTTTCAAGCTCAGTCTCTAAGCAAGGGATAATGGCAACCGTTGCCGTTAAACACATACGCGCATAAGGATGAATTTCCACAAGCGAATCAAGAATGTTTCGATCGGTCACAACCACAAAATGCCACGGCTGCTCATTACCCGCAGAAGGAGCATTCATCGCTGCTTGTAAAATTTGCTCTATTTTTTCAGGCTCTACTGCTTGCTCTGTGAATTGACGCACACTGTGTCGCGTTGAAATGGCTTCTAAGGTTTCCATGTATTTCTCCCTTCAAGTTCTCTCTATAATAAAGATCGATTTAAAAAAGCGCGCATTCTAAAGAGTTACCCATGAAGACCAAATTTATTTTCCTCAACATTCTTGTTCTGCTTGCCGGGGGCATCATGCCCTTTGCATTTGCACCGATGCATCTTTTCCCGCTCGCTCCGCTGTCAATCGCCGCATTACTTTGGGCATGGCTCCATGCGGATTCTCCAAAAGCATGCGCCCTATTTGGATTTCTTTTTGGTATCGGCATGTTCGGCGTTGGCGTTTCATGGGTTTACATCAGCATCCATGTTTACGGAAATACAAACGTCTTTTTATCTGTTCTCATCACTGCCTTATTTATCAGTGCGCTTGCCCTCTTTCCGACCGTGCAAGGCTATCTTTTGAAACGCTTTTTCTCGTTGGATAAGTCGCTTGTTTTAATCACTGCATTTCCAGCCAGCTGGGTCTTGTTGGAATGGGTCCGTGGAAAGATTTTTACAGGTTTTCCTTGGTTGTATTTAGGGTTTAGTCAAACAGGGTCGCCTTTGCGAGGGTATGCCCCTTTGTTTGGAAGTTTCGCTGTTAGTTTTGTGGTGGTTTTGAGTGCGGTACTAGTTGTTTTAGTGATTAGGAACATAGGGCTGGATTCACAGCAAAGCGGGAATGACGAGAGAGTGTGCGGGAATGACGATAAACAGATCTGGAAAAACAGAATCATCCCTTTATTTATTCTTGTTCTTTTCTGGAGCTTTGGAATTGTGCTCACTCGAGTCTCATGGACACAACCAACGGGTCAACCGATGCAGGTTTCGCTGGTGCAAGGCAATGTGCCACAACAAATCAAATGGAACCCACAACAAGTGCTTCCTACAATTGAAAAATACATACGGCTCACTCAACCGCATTGGGATAGTCCTCTCATCGTCTGGCCTGAAGCAGCGATTCCACTGCCTCTTCCTTTTGCTCACTCAGATGTGGATAAACTCAAAGCAACAGCACGTAAACATCACTCCTATTTATTGACAGGCATTCCGATCGAGACAGATTCAAAAATTTATAACGGAGCGGTTCTATTAGGAATGCAACAAGGCCAATACCTTAAACGTCATTTGGTACCCTTCGGAGAATACGTGCCACTCGAAAAAATCTTTCGAGGACTGATTCAATTTCTTGACCTGCCGATGTCCAGCTTTAGCGCAGGACACATGCAACCTCTGATGAAAGCCGGCCGCCTGCCGATCGCTCTCTATATCTGTTATGAAATCGCTTACTCCGATCTTGTACGAAGCGATTTGCCACAAGCACAAGTCCTCATCACGATCAGTGACGACGCTTGGTTCGGAAAGTCCAGCGCGGCTGCACAGCATTTGCAGATCGGTCAAATGCGATCCATTGAAAGCGGCCGATACGGATTGTTCTGCGCAAACAACGGCATCACAGCAGTGATCTCTCCGAAAGGCCGCATCATTCGTCGTCTACCGCAATTTGAAGAAGGGGTACTCACCGCAAAAATCACTGGGATGAAAGGTTCGACCCCGTGGGTCTTTTGGGGCGATTTACCGATCTTACTGTTCTCTATTCTCACTCTACTTATTGCTCTTTCTATTAATAAGAAATCGTCATGAACTATCGCCACATCTTTCATGCAGGAAATTTCGCGGACGTCTTCAAGCACTGTTTGTTGATCCTTCTCACTCAATCATTATCTAAAAAAGAAACGCCGTTTTGTTACCTCGACACCCACGCGGGCATTGGTCTATACGACCTCACCTCGCCGGAAGCACAAAAAACAAAAGAATATGAAAATGGCGTGTCGCGTATTCTTTCCCTCGAACAAGCGCCCCCGATCATCAAAACCTTTCAGAACATTATTCAAAACATGAATGCACATGAACGCACCGCTTGCGAGGCATTTCCACATTTCTACCCCGGATCTCCTTCTTTTGTTCGCGCGTTATTACGTCCACAAGACCGTATGATTTTGGTCGAGCTACATCCTGAAGATGTGAAATCGCTCAAACAGTTTTTTCGAAAAGATTCGCAAACAGCGGTACACCACAACGATGGTTATCAAGCAATCAAAGCTTTTCTGCCCCCTAAAGAAAAACGTGGATTGATTTTGATCGATCCGCCTTTTGAAAAAACGGACGAGTTTCAAAACATCATCAAAGCGATGAAAACTGCGTATAGAAAATTTCCAACCGGGGTTTATGCGATTTGGTACCCGATCAAAGATCAGATTGCCGTCAATCGTTTTCACAACCAATTGAAAGGCCTCGGGTTTTCAGCCATCGCAACAACGAACTTTTCGTGTTCATCGATAGAAACGAAACCCGACGCCACCCCGCTTTGCAAAATGGGCATGGTCATCGTGAATCCTCCCTTTCAATTCGAGCAAGAATGGAACGCATTACGCGAATGGTTGAAAAAGAACATGTAAGAACTGTCTTATTTTTTCATCGTCATTCCCGCGAAAGCTAAGAATCTAGAAAAATATATTTAATCTGGATCCTTAGCTTTCGCGGGGATGACGAAGATCGGGGATGACGGAGCGGAAACAGAATTGAAATTTAGGGTTCCCCCCATCGTCAAGACCATTTTTAACTAAAAGATAGACATAAAATCCCATTCAAAAAACGATAAAAAGTTATTAAAAATTAATGATTAAACCTGTGGGTATGTGGGCGAGAAGGAAGAAGAGTGTGGGCAAGT
>JAHJDF010000033.1 GCA_018812595.1 Gammaproteobacteria bacterium | reverse complement strand
TCTCCTACTTGTGTTGTCCCTTCGGGACATGGGTTATTAGACCCATTCTAGTTTTGCATCAAAGATAACAAGGATAAAAGCGTGGAATTTACGTGAAGGGATCTATTGCAACTTGCATTTCTCTCAGCAATTTATTGATTCACCGCTAACGAATGATTTAACACATACATGGATGACGGAGAAGCGTATTCGTCGGATGACTGAGAAGCACATTCGCCGGATCGTAGAAACAAAAAAGGGCTCGAATCGAGCCCTTTTTTTATCGTTGAAATAAACGATTAGCAGAACTGATAGCCAACACCTGCAACAATTAAATCAATAGCCTGTAAGTCACCGCTCTTGAAATAACGGGTGTATGCAACATCCGCATAAAACTGCTTCGTGAAGTTATAGCTTGCACCAACACCCAAAGCCGGAAGAGTTTTGTTATCACTACCCTTTAGCTTTGTAGATGCTCCTGAATATTTCGTCGTCATATTGCCTCTATGAACATATCCAGCACCTGCTTTGCCATAGACAGAAAATCCATTGTCAAACGGATAGGTACCCTTCACAAATAAATCAACGATCGATTGATTGAATTTTGTGTCGTCGAATGTATCTACCGATGAATATTTAACATCTTTAATTTTAACTTGTGGCAAATACACATAGCCCACTTCAGCACCAAAGTATTGGTTAAATCCATACCCCAAGTACGCTCGTCCTGCAAAACCAGAATCCGTAATACCACCAATCTCATTAGGTTCTGTTCCATCAGGCAATTTCATTTCTTTCTTTACCCAGCTCTTGTCGTAATTCAGATTGGCATAACCCAATTGAATTCCCATATAAACGCCGGAACGATCTTGAGAGGCAGGAGCGCCCATCAAGCTTGGAGCAGCAGCATAAGCTGCGCCGCTCAGTAATAATGCGGAACTAAAAGCTCCAACAATTATCTTATTCATAGTCAATTTCCTCACATGTGATTAAAAAAAACGTATTGATTTAAGCATGTTTTATTTGAAAGCACAAAACTCGTTATACGAATTTTTTCATTATAACGATTGTAAAAAATCCAAAGGGGGGCGCCCCTATTAACGTGTAGGTCATTTTTTGACAGTTATTAGCCCTCTGCTTTCATTAAAAGGGCGCGGATTCCAGCACGACCATATACAAAACACAATCCGTAAAAGATGCTAGATTTAAACAATTAACCTATTTCATAATGTTTCTATTCATCATCACTTTTCGGAACCGATATGCCCAAGCAACGCATCACCATTTTACCGTTACGTTTAGCCAATCAAATTGCAGCCGGAGAAGTCGTAGAACGCCCTGCTTCTGTCATTAAAGAACTTCTGGAAAACAGCATTGATGCAGAAGCAAACCGAATCGATATCCACTTGGAAAAAGGCGGCATGCAATTAATCCGCGTCAGAGATAACGGCCACGGGATTCATAAAGACGATTTAGCGTTGGCATTAAGCCGTCATGCAACCAGCAAAATCAACACGCTTGAAGATCTGGAAGCAATCATAACGCTAGGTTTTCGTGGAGAAGCATTAGCAAGCATCAGTTCTGTCTCGCGATTAATTTTGAAATCAGCGAACAACCATCAAGCACTAGGTTGGGCACTAGATACGGAAGGCGTCGAAACAAATACGAAGCTCGCACCAACCGCACACCCACAAGGCACAACCATTGAAGTGCGCAATTTATTTTTTAACGTGCCCGCTCGTCGTAAATTCTTAAGAAGAGAACAAACGGAATTTAATCACATCGATGACATCATCAAATCGATTGCACTCAGTCACTTCCCTATCACCTTCTTAGTTCACCACAACCAACAGCTCATCCGAAACTATCGTTCGGCTGCCACAGAGATCGAACAAGAAAAAAGAATCGCAGATATTTGCGGCGCTCCGTTTATCGAAAACAGCTTAAGAATAGAAGCAGAAGGTCCTGGCATGCAGCTATGGGGATGGATCGCCAAACCCACTTTTTCTCGCAGCCAATCCGACCTGCAATACTGCTTCGTGAACGGTCGCATCGTGAAAGACAAACTGATTTCGCACGCCATTCGTCAAGCGTACCAAGACGTGATGTATCACGATCGCCAAGCTGCTTACGTCTTATATTTTGAGATCGATCCAACCATCGTCGATGTCAACGTGCATCCTACGAAACGCGAAGTACGTTTTCGCGATAGCCGCATGGTGCATGACTTTCTCTTTCACCAATTACATCAAGTCATCAAAGACTTACGCCCTGGAAAGCAATATCAAGCAAACACTTTTCAATCCGCACCGAACACACATTCCGTACAAGAACAAATGGGCGTGTATTCGCAATTGCACAATCCTTCTTTCTTGAGCCAAAACAAACCTTCTATCGAAATCTTTGAGCCCCCCGTTCAAGAATTACTCCCCTCAAAAACTCCAACGCAAACAGAAATTCCACCACTTGGATATGCCGTTGCACAACTCCATGGCATTTATGTGTTGGCGCAAAATCAACACGGGCTGATCCTAGTCGACATGCACGCGGCTCACGAAAGAATCACGTATGAAGCACTGAAAAAAGAATTAGCAACGCAAAATATTCAACGACAACATTTATTAGTGCCGATTGATATTGCTCTCAATGAAAAAGAAACCGATACAGCAATACAACACAACGAATTTCTAGAACAACTTGGCATACAAATTGATCGCGCCGGACCAGAAGCCATTGTCGTACGGCAAGTCCCGGCACTCCTCAAAGACACGTCCATTGAGCAACTCGTGAGAGACGTCATTGCCGATCTCATCGAATACGGCATGAGTCAACGCATTCAAGAAAACCTACACGAAATCCTCGCCTCTATGGCCTGTCATTCTTCCATCAGAGCGCACCACGAACTCACCCTGACAGAAATGAACGCCTTGTTACGAAAAATGGAAAACACGGAATGCATCGGGCAATGCAATCACGGACGCCCCACCTGGGTGCAACTCTCTTTGCACCAACTCGATAAACTCTTTATGCGCGGACAATAATTAATGTCATGAACACTCAATCTCCCGTCATCTGCCTCATGGGCCCTACAGCATCCGGAAAATCAGACCTTGCTATACAAATAGCCCAATGGACTGTTGAAATTTGCCCATTTCGTCATCCCCGTACCCTCTATCGTCATCCCCGCGAAAGCGGGGATCCAGAAAAATCAATAAATGATGTTTCTTCAATTGATCAAAAAACCGAATTACAAAAGTCCCCAGAACGATTTCCCTGTGAAATCGTGAGCGTGGACTCTGCATTGATCTATCGACACATGGACATCGGGACTGCAAAGCCAGACAAAACCATGCAAGCAGCCATCCCGCATCACCTCATTGATATTCGAAATCCAAATGAAACTTATTCCGCTGCTGAATTCAGAAAAGATGCGCTCGCAGCGATTCATTCCATTGAGACCAAACAAGAAGTTCCTCTGTTAGTCGGTGGCACCATGCTTTATTTCAAAGCACTCCTGTATGGCTTATCGCCATTACCCACAGCAAACCCTGCGGTACGAGAACATCTTCAAAAAATCGCGGAATCAAAAGGCTTGGATTATTTACACGAACAATTGCTTCAAGTAGACCCAGAAACTGCAAAACGCGTACATCCGAACGATCCACAACGCATTCAACGCGCTTTAGAGGTGTATGAAATAACGGGGAAACCGATGAGCCAATTATGCAAAGTTCAAGAGAAAGATCCGTTTCCTTATCACGCTATACAAATCGCGCTGATGCCACCCGATAGAAAAATCCTGCATCAACGCATCAAAATCCGGTTTGAACACATGTTAAAAGAAGGTTTAATCGATGAAGTAAAAGCATTAATGCAACGTTTCGATTTGCATGCGGATCTACCCTCTATGCGCTCAGTCGGTTACAGACAAGTCTTGGAATACCTCAATGGAAAAATAGATTTCGAGACCATGAAAGAAAAAGCCATCGCCGCCACAAGACAATTAGCCAAACGACAACTCACCTGGCTAAGGTCATGGCCCGATGTGCATTGGTTCAAACCTGAAGATCTGCAAGGAATAAAAAAGTTTTGTCAGGAAAAAATTTCTTAATATTGTCATTTGAAAATGCTGGAAATATAGCCTCTACGCGCCATTAACAATCTTTCCATCTCGAATATGAATGATTCGTTTCATCCGGTCGGCGATTTCTAGATCGTGTGTTACCACAATAACGGTCTTTCCTTGTGAGGATAATTGTTCAAATAACGCAACAACCTCCTGCCCCGATTGACTGTCCAAATTTCCGGTCGGTTCATCTGCCAAAATTAAATCAGGATTTGTAACCAAGGCTCGCGCAATCGCCACGCGTTGCTTCTGGCCGCCAGACAATTCATTGGGTTGATGTTTGAGGTGTTCCCCCAATCCCAATTTGGTCAGCATTTCTTTCGCCCGTCGAGTTCGCTCAACACTGCCCACTCTTTGATAAACCAATGGCAAAGCCACGTTGTCGACGATGTTGGTTTGCCCCAACAAATTAAAACTCTGAAACACAAAACCAATCTGTCGATTCCGCACCCGCGCTAATTCATTGGAGGATAATTGACTCACCTCTTTTCCTAACAATCGATAACTGCCAGAAGTTGGCGTCGATAGACAACCAATAATTTGCATCAACGTTGATTTGCCCGAACCCGAAGGCCCTAAAATCGCAACGTATTCTCCTTGCTGAATTTCAAGGTTGATATCTTTCAACGCTTCAAAACTAATTTTGCCCGTGTGATACGTCTTATAGATCGACGTTAATTGAATGAGCGGAACATTATTCATATCGCAATGCCTCTGCCGGATCGACTTTCGCTGCTTGCAGTGCGGGGAAAAGTCCTGCAAATAAACCTGTCACCCCCAACACGACAATCACCATTAAAACGACAAAGATAGAAAGCACCGGCTTCGGTTTACCGATCGCTTCGATCAGTCGCCCACTCATTGGAATAGTACGCAACCCATAGACCAAGCCATAGCTCATCAACAATCCAAGCAATCCACCCAATGTCGTTGCTGTAAATGATTCAAAAATGTAGTGCAACAAAATTTGATACGCCCGCGCACCAATCGCCATTCGCACACCGATTTCATGGGTCGATTTTTTCACGGATGCAAACATGACATTGGCAATACCCACACCCGCAACCATCAATGTTAAAGCACCCACAATGCCCAAAAAGATTTCCATGCCGAGAAAGAAAGACGTGATCTTTTCTTGCTGTTTTGCGACATCTGAAAAATTGACAATGTTGTCGTCCGCAGGATCGACCCCGTGATCCAACGCAATAGTTTTTTGAATGGTTCTCTTCAACGAATCTAATTGATCGGGTTTTTGATACTTGATTGAAATGCTGTTGATGATTTGTGGATTGCCTAACAACTCGTAAGTGTTAACAGGCATCCAATTAGAAAAAGCATCCGGCGCTTCTGAGGCTACAATCTGAGACTTCTCCTCCATCGCTCCAACAATCAAAAACGGTTTGTTACTAATGGTAATGGTCTGCCCCACAGGATTCGGATTGTTTGGAAATAAATCCTCAAGCGTTTTCGTTCCCAACACAATCACGGCAGATTTATTCTGGTTATCGATTTTTGAAATAAATCGCCCACCCGGTTGAATACTGATTTTATGAATGATTGCGTAATCTTGATTCACCGCTTGGATCGGCACACTAAGCGTTTTCTCCCCGAACTTCATTTTTCCGCTAAACGAATAAACAGAGCTGCTGTATTGAACAGAAGGCAAGGCTCGAATCAGCACATAGTCTGATTTCAACAAGTTCACCTGAGAATTAGCGCGCAGTCCTTTGTACTCTTTTGAAGTACGACCTGCAGACAACGTTAAAAGATTCTCTCCCGCATTAGCAACCGCTGTTGAGAAGGTGACCCTCAACCCCTCCCCAATAGCCAACATACTAGCAATAGCAAACGTCCCCCAAGCGATCGCCAGGATAGTCAACAACATACGTGTTCGTTCTTTAAAAAGTTCTTTAAACAAAGCGGTTCCTCACACTCCCGTCATTCCCGCGTAGGCTAAGAATCCAGCCCCGTCATTCCCGCGAAGGCGGGAATCCAGCCCCGTCATTCCCGCGGAAGCGGGAATCCAGCCCTGTCATTCCCGCGGAAGCGGGAATCCAGCCCTGTCATTCCCGCGGAAGCGGGAATCCAGCCCTGTCATTCCCGCGAAGGCGGGGATCCAGCCCCGTCATTCCCGCGGAAGCGGGAATCCAGCCCTGTCATTCCCGCGAAGGCGGGGATCCAGATTTGATATATTTTCCCTGGATTCCCGCCTTCGCGGGAATGACAGAAATCCAGGAAACAATCACAAATCTATTTTTATTTACCAAAACGAAATTCATTTTTAAAAGCATTCAATTCTCCCAATGCATCCCTCTCTTGTTCCAAAGTCTCTTTTCGAAGTCTTGCGGCTCTTCCTTTATGCCCAGATCCAAAACGATACCAACGACCATTTCGTATTTCTCTGTTTTCATCGTTTCTTTTTTCCTGTTCAAGCGCATCTAAACGACTAAATATTGAGTTTGCTTTTGAAACACCTTCGTTTGTCAAAGAAGTGCCTAACTCTCTCTCAAGTGATGTCACTTTTTTTGCTAACACAGGATCAGAAATCGGTTTTACATGATGGTATCCATGTTTCGTTTTGTCATAAAAGTAACCGCCTCCAGCCACCAAACCAACACCTGCAGCAACACCCGCTACAACGGGCAGCGCTACCGATAATGGCGCAGTAACCGAAACGGTTGGCCCTGCTGCACTCAGCCCTGCAAGCACCGAAGCTCCTCCACCAAATTTGACCCCTATTCCCGCACCCACTACACCTGCAGTAACTCCAGCTACTTTGCTAACGGTATCGCTTTCAGAAACATGCTTGACGGTTAAGCCAGATTCTTCAGATGAAGGAGAAAACAAAGAGGATGGGGATTCAAATACAGAAGGAACTTTTGAAGTTTCATCTTTATTCGTATACGTAGAAGTAGTCTCTAAAAAAGATTGCGGTTCTTGAGTGAGCGAGGGTTCTGTTCCAACGCCCTTAAGCAAATTACCAAACATACTCCGCTCTAAATCATCACCCCGTAGCTCACCTCCTAATGCAGTAGCAAGAAAACCAGATTTCTCAGTAATTGCGTCTTTACCCTCTTGCTGCATCTGCTCTCCTTGATGATCGAAGCGATCTCCTAAGCTGCAGATACCTTCTCTAACAGCATCAACGCCATTAGCAACTCCACGCCCAATCTCTTTGAAAGCTGCCAGATCAGCAGCAGCGTCTATTTCTTCTACTTGCATTTTTACAAGTTCCGCTTCGCCCATTGCATTCCCGAGGGCACTCAATGTACTTTTTCCTGCTTCAAACAATGTTTCTGTTACCGCGTCTAACCCTTTTTGTGGATATTGGAGAATTTGACCAGTAGAAGCTAAAGAATCCGCTTTTTCATACATGCTTTCTCTGATATTCGCTAAATCAGATCTTCCAAAATCTTCGAATTCAGCAGCAGATTCTCTTAATCGATCAGAAAAAATCTCTACAGCTTCTCCGGCCAATTTCAGTCCTTTAATTCCAGCCTGTGCCCCTGCTGACAAAGGAGCCGTCACTATTCGTTCTATTCCCCACATCCCCACCGCATCTAAGAAAGGGTCTTCTGCGCCTCTGTTTTTAGCATCAACATAATGCTCCACCCCATCCATCAACGTGCCAGGAACAGACAGTAAAGTACGAGAAACACCGCCAGAAAGAGGATCCAAAGGAGACAACACGCTCTTATCCAACACTTCAGTCGCAATGTCGACCCCATGGCTCACTCCCTGCCAAACGGGATTGTCCCCTAATGAACTACTCTCTGACCTCTCTTCAAGAAAAGCTGTTCTCGCCCTATAAAAAATTTCATCATCATTTCCAAACATTTGAACCTCCTAAAATAAAACCTTTCTCACATCACATTCACGTCTTTTGCTATCCCTAGCTATAAACGCTAAACCCTACGTACATCGTCATTCCAGCGTGGGCGGGGATAACAAGACAGTTGATACTTAATGGACTAAGTTTTTTCTTGTTTCACATAGCATCTGTTCACGTTCACACACTCCAAACAAATTCCCACCACTATCTAAAACTGCCGAGGGTAGATAACCAATAGTGTAAGAACAACGAGCGCTCCACGAAATAGGAACAGATATCGATTCAGCAGTGTAATACACTAATTCATCGTATTTAGATGGATCGCGAAAAACGAGCAAGACCTGGCCGTTATCGTTCACAAAAACAGAAGGATTCACCGCGTTGTTAAAAGTAGCTGTTTTACTCCACCACTGAACACCACTTCCATTGATCTTTCCTCTAAAATAATGAACTTTGTTTGTCTCCTTATCTTCATAGGCCACAAACACAAAAAAATCATCGGATTTTTTGAAGATTCCTACAGATGGATTGATCCCATCTAGTCCGTTTAAACCTGAAGAATCTCCCCAGTCATAAGTATCTTTCTTTTTATTACCAATACGAAAATGCAATCGATCACGACGTTCAGATTTGTGTACTTCAAACAGCTTGACCGCACCAGAATTGTCACCGGTACTAGCTATTGCAACGGAAGCCTGCACACCAAAATGCTCATCTTTCCAATCACTCCAATCAATCGAACCCTCTTTCAAACACCCTTCCCTTATAATAATTTTTTTATCGTCATCATGTTTTGTATACATCAACACGACTTTGCCACTGCTATCGATCGCAACTGAAGGTTTACACCCAGAACCAAAAACTTTTTCTTCTCCCCAGATAAATGTGCCGTTCTGCATTTTCCCTACTTTATAAAGTAGCTTTGTATCTTCAGGTTTAGCCCCACACTTCTCATAAAAAATAACGGCATCACCCTCACTATTCATCGCCAATGCAGGACGAATAACAGGAGAATAAGTAGGCAATCCATTTGCTTTAGCAAAGAGAGCATTGCGACGAGGATCTCGAGTATTTGTATACATCACAGCAAGACGTCGAATAGCGCCCGCGTATTCTTCTAAAAAAGGATCTTCGAAAATCTTTTTTGCTTTCTCTTGATCAACTTCGGTTCCTAATCCAAAAAGATGCATGAGTCCGAGATAAAACAAAGCTTGCTGATTTTCAGGCAAGTGACTAGCTAACTCGCACCAACGGAAAGCGTTCGTATAATTAATGGGGACTCCCCATCCAGAATAAGCCATGACACCAAGAAAAGACGCAGCAGGCACATATCCTTTTTCTAAAGCTGTTTCGAAACATTTATATGCCAATGAATAGTTTTTCCGAGTACCACACCCATCAAAATAACAACGCCCCAAACTGAAATAAGCAAATGCATACAACGAATCTTCTTTCAATGCTTCTTGATACAATTCAAAAACTTTCTGATCTTCCGTCGCTGATTCAAGATTCTCCGCTTCTCCTTCACCTTTGCGATACATGTCAGCCAAATGCAATCTGGCAACAGAAACGGCTTGGTTAGAGGGAATAGGTTTGTAACCCCTTAAAACAACTTCAAACAGATGACGGGCAACCACAAGATCTTGCGGAACACCAAAACCTTCACGATAACAAATGGCCAGATTGGCCAAGCCCTCAGCAACATGATGCTTCGCAGCTAATTCAAACTTTTTAATTGCTGTTGAATAATTCGTCTCCACACCCCAACCATTTAAATACGCCTCTCCCAGATAACACTCCGCTTGCATATTGCCCATCTGAGCAGCTTGTCTAAACAGCTCCACTGCTCGCTCTGGATCGCGTTGGCCGTTTGGTCCGAATAAATACAAAGCACCTAAAGCAGTATATCCATCAGAATCATTTTGTTCCTTGGCAGCACTTGACCATCTCTCAGCACTTTCGTAATTGCATTCCACTTTGCAACCAAAAATAAAAAATCTTCCTAAAACCGCTTGCGCTTTGACGTCACCGCTCTCAGACAAGCGTTGTAACTCCTCTACATCTTTCACACAGTAAGTGTCATCAACATAAGCTTTTACTGGAGCAGGTCGAGATTTAATAACTAACGGAATCAATCGCTTTTGATTTGGATCGTAAAGCAAATGCACCATTCGCGGAGATTTCTGATCATCCACACAAACTAAATCCAAATGGAAAGCATTTTTAGCATTGCGTTTCCAATAATAAACACTGATCTGATTAAGCTTTGCGATGGCTTTGAAAAGGCTGGAAGGCATATTTGTAAAACAAGAAGAATACCAATTCTCTCTTTTTCTAAAGAGCTGAATGTAATGTTCAAAAACATCTTGTCGCAAACAAAAGGCTAATAACAATTGGCGCTCTTTAAGCAACGCGGGCAATAAAACAGTTGTTTTAAATTCGTTAATACGATCAAGAAATTCTTTCTGTTTTTTACAGACCGGTAATGGAAACGCTGTTTCATACGTATCCAACGCAATCAATGAATCAAGATCTCCTGCCCAACTGTAGTCATCGACTAGTTCACGAATAAATGCATCTTTAACTTTTTGAACTTCTTTATGTTGTTGGCATAACGCTTGATACCCATCAAAAGGCATCTCAATTTGTTGGTGCATTTTTGCTCGTACAAATACAGCAATATCGCTTTGCATCAATTCCCGCAAAGAAAGATCTCCTGCATTTTTCGACAATTGATCGAAAACTTTTTCGACAGATAGTCCAAAAGCGGCAAAACCATAGTAAGAGTCCTCGTAATTGCGCGGATTCACTGCAGTCTCAAACGAAAATTCACCATGCTCAGGCACATTGCTATACAACACGACTAATTCAGAAGACCGTTCTTCTGCTTGTGCAACTTCAGGAAGCTCTATTGTTGTTTGATCAATATCAGAAATATAAGCAGCAACCGCTTCAGGTGACATAAATTGTAAAGTTTGAAAAGGAATGCCTCTCTTAATCGCATCCCAATAAACAGAACTGTATTGTCCCATTGGAATACCGTGCTTGTGCGATTGCACCATCTGTCCATACGTGAAACCGTCTTGAATAACCGCTCGTTCTTCTTTAAATCGTTCGCCAAAAGCACCTTCAAGTTTCTCAGAAAAATCAGCACGGTGCTTCTGCAACGTTATACAAAGTTCGCGCTTCTTAGTTTCATCCTCTTCAGAATGAGTATCGGACGAAGATCGAGACATTTGTGGCTGTTGAGTTTCAAATTGCGCAGAAGCATCTTGAAAAAAATTCGGTTCATTCGGCGGCAATGGATCATAAGGGGTGGTAACAAGGAAGGAGTTGATTGTTCGAAAAAAAGAATCTCTCGATTTTTTCCTTTTTTTCACTCGGTGAACAATCGTATTTGCCTCACGCCCTACAGGAAAACGCGCACGAACATATGCAAGGCAATTAACCAGTTTTTCGACAGTCTGATCAATTTCCGAATAACCACACGTTAAAAGATCCTCATCATCCCTATTAGCTTGTGCATCTTCAGCAAGATTCACTGCTGCCAATACAGATTCTTCTACAGAGAAAAATTGCAATAAAAGTTTAGGCAAATGAATTAAGAAAAAATCTTGGTTGTCTAAAGGATGCTGCTGAAAAAATTCCAAAAAATCAGACTTCTTCCACAATTGTTCGCGCGCTTTACGATTCAAATCTGCATCGGTACT
>JAHJDF010000032.1 GCA_018812595.1 Gammaproteobacteria bacterium | reverse complement strand
ATACCGTATACGCCCCTATCCGTTGGAAAAGACGTCGCATGAATTCTGGCTCTTCTTTTACACGGGCCTCCACCTGACGAACCACTTCAACGGTAGGTGTTTTGTAACCGGAATAAATCAAATGCAACGAAGGATTTGCGATGATTTTTTCAACGCTAAAAGGATCGGGTTGATAGCACAGGATGCCTCCAAAAGTACTGGCAGCCACATCCGAACAAGAACCTATGCCTTGTACTGTGTGGATGACTGCACGGCTTTTTTTGAAAATTGCATATAGATCTAAATGACCGACCAACCATTGTTGAAACGCGCCTACAACAGCCACCGTTACAGCTGCTGATGAACCCAAGCCCATTTGATCAGAAAACGCAGAAACAATTTCTAAATGAAATCCTGAGGGTATTTGGTCCTTAAATAACTGAATGGCCGCATGTACGAAACGTGCTTTATGTATGCTCTCAATAACATTGAGATGAGAAATATCTGTTTCAATGGTTTCGAACAATTTTGAAGAAATGTTCACAGAAGCATCTGAGCACGGCGTTAAAGTCACTCGCACACGCTCATCAATCGCTGCAACAACTGCAGGGGTACCGTGCAAAACAGCATGCTCACCGAACAACATGATGCTGCCAGGAGCAGAAACGGTGATAGGCGAGAAACGGTCAGTCATACAAAGATTCCACACCTTGCAATGTTCCTTGCACTGTTTCTAAAGTATATCCAAAACGCTGACAGATCGATGACACTCGTTCTTGATCGTCCGCCATCATCATCACAACGCCGGAACGATCTCCTTTAACAGACCCTGCGCCACACACTTTTGCGGCAGCACCGGCTTTTTCAATAGCTTCAATAAACTGCTGTACGCGTTCAGGAACCACACCGATATGTGTTAACAAACGATTATTTTCCCTCACAGCCAATTGCAACGCGGCGCAATCATTCGATTGAAACGCACGATCCATCGCATGAGTGACCTCTTCAAAAGATTTCCACAACGCTTTCTGTTCGCTAAATCGCTCCTTGACGAAAGTCACAGCTTCCCCTGTGGTCGCGTCCGGAGTGCCTGTATTCACCAGGAAAAAAGGATTGGCAGGAAGGGGTCTTAATGCCGCTTGGCCATTTTGAAAATAGACACAACCTCCGTGCAAAGACGTATAAAGATCAAGTCCACTCGGGTAACCGTGCTGTAATTTTTCGGCTTCATAGCCCAAACGTAAAAATCGATCTTTCTCTAAATTTAATTTACAAAAACGCGCGATTGCATACAACACACTCAGCACAGAAGCCGCAGAAGAACCCATGCCACAACCAACGGGAATCGTTGAACTTGTTTGAATGTTTAATCCATCAATGATCTTTGAATTGACATGATCCAATAAACTAATGAATGCAAACTGCGTTAATTCAAAAGGCGTTTGCAGGACTTCTTTAATCCCAATCTCACCATGCAAAAAACGCTGATATTGATGTGTTAACCGGTGTTTGATTTCTCGCAACGTTTGGATCGTAAATGAATCTTTGTAACGGAAAGACAAAAGGTTGAAGGAGATCATTTTAGATAACTGTGGAGAAATCGTTGTTTCGGCAAAACGGTCAACCGCCATGGCTAATGCAGGCCCACCATAAACAACCGAATGTTCACCCGACAAAATCAATTTACCTGGCGATACAGCCTTTACGACAAAGATTTCTTTTGTCTTCGGATCAGTTACAAGCTTCTTTTTTTTATTTTTTTTTTGAGCAACTTCGTAAAGACGTTGATGATTATTAATTCCTTTCAAACGATAAGCGCCTGTTTGAAATCTTGGTGTAAAAAATTCTTCACCTGTCTGAGGTAAAGCAAACTGATAAAACTTTTCGTAATCTTCATAAGACAAAGGTTCGCGCGATTGCATCATTTCTTTGTGCACCGATGTGTCGATCATTTTTCTGTAATTGTCTTGGATGATCCCTGTAAAAAATTCGCCGACACAACCCGAACCATAACTATAAAAACCAACTCGATGACCGCTTAGATTTTCTTTCGTATGCGTCAACAAAGACAACAAACTGATATACAAAGCGCCCGTATAAGTGTTTCCAAGGTCGTGTGCGTATTTCAAAGCTGCATCTAATTCTTCACGAATGTGTGTTTCCAAAAGGTCAGATTTACCATTAATTCTCTTCAGTAATTTATGGGCTTTTTCAACCAAACGCGGCAATGGGCTGTGATAACAAAAATGTTGAATATCTTGAAAAGCAACATCGGTTTCTGAACAAAAATGGTCCCAAACTTTTTCCAACACACGTAGATAAACCAGAGAGGAATGTTTGCCTTCGACAAACGGCACTTCTTTGTAATTGGGGCGCCAAAAGTCCATAACGTCTTCGGTATATACGCCGTAAGCGGGTTCTATCTCCAGAACTCTAGGTTCTGTCGAAATCACCATCGCAATCGCACCACAGCCTTGTGAAGATTCTGCTGGAGAATGCATGGCATAACGCGCAACGTCTGAGGAAATCAATAAGATTTTTTTATTGGGCTGACGCTGCACCAATGAAACCGCTATTTGCAGCGCGGCTGTCGCGGCGTAACACGCTTGCTTCAATTCCATAATGCGACAATGCGCAGGAAGGTTCAGGAGAGTATGAACATAAACGCCTGCTGATTTGGATTGGTCGATGCCCGATTCGGTTGCAAACAACAAAGCTCCGATATCGTTTATGTTGATGTCTTGGAGTGCTTCTTTCGCCGCATTTGCGCCCATGCTAACAACGTCTTCATCAGGCGCAGGAATACCCATCTTGTATTGCCCTAAACCAATGTGAAATTTATTCACATCCAATTGGCGTGCTTTCGCAAAGTCTTCAATGTCAAAGTAATAATGCGAGGTATAAAACCCAACAGTATCGATCCCAATTTTTTGCATTCGTGTGTTACCTAAGTTCAATCGTCATCCCTAACCTCTAACCGTCATCCCTAACCTCTAACCGTCATCCCCAACCTCTAACCGTCATCCCTAACCTCTAACCGTCATCCCCGCGAAAGCGGGGATCCACATACTGGATTCCCGCTTTCGCGGGAATGACGAAAAACTCTTTCGCGGGAATGACGAAAAACTCTTTCGCGGGAATGACGAAAAACT
>JAHJDF010000031.1 GCA_018812595.1 Gammaproteobacteria bacterium | reverse complement strand
CATTTTATGGAATGTGCACGAGGCTCAGATCGAAAACGTCGTTACTGGGCAACGAATCACTCTGCAAACTAATTTAGATGAATATCGTTTAAGCGGTCTAGAAGAAGCCTTGAAACCGCACTAATTGGCACAAGTCAGGAGGAAGTTCGGCTCTTGAAATTCAAAAGGGGAGTCACGACCTGACCCGAAGAGCCATTATCTATTCACTGGAAGGTTTATCTTTTCGAGAATATCTGGAGCTACAACTACACATCACATTACCCCCCCATTTCTTTGCAGGATTTACTGAGTGACCACGAAAAATTTTCACTCGAAACAATCAGAAAAATCGAAAAAGAAAAAAGAAAAATATTGCCCTTATTTAAGGAATATTTGCAAACAGGCTATTACCCTTATTTTCTGGAAATAAACAATGCATCCCTTTATTTCGTCACACTGGAACAAAATTTACATACAGTCATTGAATCGGACTTAACCGCGATTTATCCAGCCCTTACCGGAAACAGCACAAAGAAAATAAAGCAACTCCTGTCTTTTATTGCGATGACTGTTCCTTTCACGCCAAATTGGAAAAAAATTAAAGAATTAGTAGAGGTAGGAGATGAGCGTACTCTTAAAACTTATTTCAAATACTTAGAAGATGTGGGGCTGATTCGCACGGTAATTAAATATTCTAAAAAAATGCGGCAATTTGAGACGCCAGAAAAAATATATTTAAACAATTCAAATCAGCTGTATGCGATTTCGTCACAAGCCAGCAACATAGGAACGGTGCGAGAAACTTTTTTTCTAAGCATGACAGCCCCTTTTCATAAAGCGGCCATTCCAGTTTCCGGTGATTTTATTCTCGACGGTCGATTTATTTTCGAAATTGGTGGAAAAAATAAAACATTTGAACAAATAAAAGACGAAAAAAACGCCTATCTTGTCTGTGACAATCTGGAACAGGGCATTAAAAACAAAATCCCCGTATGGCTTTTTGGCTTTTTGGCTTTTTGTATTAGCGGGACTTAAGAAAAGCTTAAGATGCATTTGCTATGCTAAAAATGTTGAGAATTAGTATTTTTAATTTGGTCCATGAGGCTCGCTCACTTACAATGCGCGCTCTTGAAATGGCCGTATTTGAAGAAACTTTATGATAAATCTCAGAGACATATTCACCATTATAAGAAGCACCCGTAGAAAGTCCGATCCATCTCGCTCGACATGGTGTAAGGACAATACAAAACGGTTAGTAGTTCAAATACAGAAAGAAGAAATAAGCAAAATAGAACTTGGCTACGAATTGAGATTTCCATCTGAAAAGGATCGCGACACTTTTACTTTAGAAGGAAGCACCGTCACAGTTCAAATCTGCGAGGCCCTTCGAAACAACAAGAGTGTCACAACTCTTGATCTCAGTAATAATTCTCTTAGCAACGAAGCTATAAATGCAATAGTAGACTTGATGAAAAAAAATCCAACTATAACAATAATCCGCTTGCGTAATTGTCAAATTAGTGGAGAAAAGAAACAACTTCTGGAGAATGCTTTAGAGAAAAATTTAGCTATCACATCTCTAGATCTAAGAGACAATCTGTTTAATGCCTCTTCTCCTTCAAGACCTATAACACCAGCAAGCACTCCTTCAAATAGCGGAACAAATAGCGGAGCATCTACGCCTAACTCCACCACATCTTCTGAAAGCACTGACTCAACCGGTTCATCAAAAGATCTTACTTTGCAGAACATACATAAATATTTAGAGCGCAATAGAAAATGTCCTAACTCCTCATCAACAAAAACAGTAATGAATGCTTTAAGTGCGAAATGGACCAGGATCCCAGCCTTCGCGGGGATGACTAAAGAAGAAAAGAGAAAGAAAAAAGATGACGCAATAAGAGAGAGAAAAGAAAGAAAGGATAAAAAACGTTTCCTGAAATCAGTCCGCAAAGGAAACCATCAAAACGCTCAACGTAAATGGCTACTATTATCAGACGCTTCAAAACTAATCATTTTTCAGCAACTCTTGCAATACTCTAATCCAAGCAAACGTATTGAAACGACGATGCTATTTTTGCTCAATTTTACGGAGTTCAATGATTTAATTGCAGAATCGAATGCTGCGTTATTAAAAGCAAAAATGGAAATTCGATCAGGAAATGATGATGAGGCTCTTCAATGTTTAGATGAGGCTATTAGCAAAAATCCAAAAAATGCAATGGCCTATCTATATCGCGGTATTTACTACTATCGTTTAGCACCAAAGCAACAAGCGTCCACAAACCGTAAGGAAAATTTAAGAAAACCAGGCCTCTTTTTCCGGCGAAAAGACTCTATAAAAAGACTCGACGAGCTCTCTGTCTGTTCATCCACCGTATCTGCTTATACTAAAGCTTATAACGATTTTAGAACCGCTTATGAATTAGGCTCATTAGGTAAAAGCTGCGAATCTTTCGCACGCCCTTACTTGATTGTTAGCGGTAAAAAAAGTGGGAAATCTGGGTTGGAAACGTTTACAAATAAAGCACGTAATAGAGAATTCAAAGAAATTAACCGCATCCTAACCCACAGAAAAAAATCTGACGTTGTTCCATATCTACACAAATTTCCTATTGTTAGACAAAGCGCCTAATCAATATTTCCAGAAGCCATTCACATCGTTATCAATGTCTAGGTATGTTTTGTAATCCCTCTTACGGCGATAAAGGTATTCTTAATTCTTTGACGTTTCTGGATCCATAACTTTCGTTTAGATAAATAGACAGATTACCCACCGCAAAAAAAAGCGCATCAAGTGATGCGCTTTTTTGAAATGGAAAAACCATAAGAAAGTTTAAGAAGGACTTCCCATTTTTTTTGATGGTTGTGGTGTCGCAACCAAAGGAGGGGTTGGGTTACTCGGTTGAGTTTTATTATACCAATTCAATAATCCCGCATCATTTATCACAATTTGCCCTGCATTTGGTACAGTGCTTATGTTTTTTTCCTGACAAGCCACAAGACATGCAACGTAAGCAGGAAGATTTTTTGTTAATGGGCTCAAATCCAATTTTTCATGTCCGCCCGCTACAGCAATCGCAACCATAGCTTTAAAGTTTGGAAGAAAATCATCTGGGTGAGCGCTTTTCGCATCATTGATCAAGTATTCGTTTTTTATGATTACTCCTGCAGCATTTTTCTCAAATCGATACTCAATACTTTTATCAGCATCAATCTTAAAAACGCAATGCGCACTTTGAAGTTCCTTTAGATCATCTGGAGAAGCCTTCTTAATAGCTTCAAGACCTTCAATTACAATTCCTTTCTGATCCTTTATGCCTACAGCTATCGATGTGAAAGCAAACTTTTCTAAAGTAAATTTAGAAGCCGTATCATCATTGATCGCATCGAAAAGAGTCTTCAGATTCAATTCCGCCCCACCGGCGCTAATGGTAATTGGAGCACCACTGCCTACAGATGGGTAGGGTTCCCCCCATCGTCAAGACCATTTTTAACTAAAAGATAGACATAAAATCCCATTCAAAAAACGATAAAAAGTTATTAAAAATTAATGATTAAACCTGTGGGTATGTGGGCGAGAAGGAAGAAGAGTGTGGGCAAGT
>JAHJDF010000030.1 GCA_018812595.1 Gammaproteobacteria bacterium | reverse complement strand
CTCTTAACCCAGGGTAACCCCTTCAAAACCAAAGGTTTTGAAGGGGTTACCCTGGGCTATCTTGTTTTGTCCCTTTGGAACAAGAGTTGTTTGATTTCCCGCCTCAGTGTTCCTGTCAACGAATTACCTAACACATACAGGATAACGGTGGAGCACATACTGTAGAGACGCGATTAATCGCGTCTCTACGTTCAGATGAACAACAATGAAATACAAACGATAAAGGACACGGCAACAAACCAATCGCCACCCCTGCTATAAAAAGTTTTCCGGAATAAATAGGCACAGACACAACTAATGCAGCATTACGTTGAGTGAAAGTCTTCTTTATGCATATAGGCCAAAAATAAGTACACAGCAGGGATAACTTGTATTCTTGTCATAATAAATACCGCACGTTAAAAAATTTATTTCTAACCATTCTACATTGCTCCCAACCTATCTAGTGTTTATAGGTGGAATGACTAGAAGCTCTCGCGCTAATGACCGCGCCAACGAGTCAACGCTTCATTGATAGCCATGAGCCCATCCAACCTAATCCAATACTCAATCCTATTAGACTCAGTCCTGCGTGAAATGACACGCCCTGTAAAGAGAATGACGCGTGATACAAACCAACCAAACGCGCAACAGAGGGACGTAGAAAAATCACTAACAACTCAATAAACAACCAAGCGAACAGACTTCCAAAAAGACCGTAAAAAATTCCGCTATAGAGGAAAGGCCTTCGAATGAAACGAGTTCCTGCTCCGATCAATTTAAGTACTTCTATTTCGTCGCGATACCCTTGCATGGCAAGATGAATCGTATGGCTAATAATCACTAACACTGCAAATCCAAACAGCAAGAACAAAGCATTCATCACATCGTGAAGCAATGTCCGAATGGCTTTCAAACGTTTCGCCCACTGAATATCAGACTGTACATAGTCAACGCCCGGCAAACGTTCCAAGCGCGACACCAACGGTTGAATTTCTTCTGAAGTAGAAAAAGACGGTGCAACATTCAACACAAACACGGCAGGAATTGGATTTTGTTTGAGTTCTTTTAACGCACTCCCAAATTGCATTGTTTTTTCGAGTTCATCCATTCCTTGTTCTGGAGAAATATATTCGACTTGTTGAATGGCTTGATCTTGATGCAACACACGATTCAATTCATTCATCTGATTTTGAGAAACTCCTAGTTTTAAATAGATGGAAACTTGTGCTGTTTTATCAAGGCCTCCTGAAAGAAATTGCGTATTTTGTAACAGCACCATCAATCCAGTCGGTAAAGCAAGTGTTAAGCCGATCACGACACACACGATGATGGCTGAAACAGGAGACGCAAAGAGTCGCCTTAAAGCAGTTTTCATCGCCAAAAAGTGATGCCAGAAAAACAAAGTCAAAAAAGTGTGCTTTTTATAAGTCGACGTGTTCTCCCTCATTGCTTTTCATCCCCGCATAAACGCCCGGCATCTAAAGTGAGGGTGCGACGTTTAAATTGACGCAACAACGCCAAGTTGTGACTCGCGATCAACGTCGTCATCCCCATCTGATTGAAGCATTCAAACAGACGAATCATTTGTTCTGCCAACCCAGGATCTAAATTACCGGTCGGTTCGTCTGCAAGCAGAAGGAAAGGTTTTGTCACGATCGCTCGAGCAATACCCACTCGCTGTTGTTCCCCACAAGACAAAGCGTCTGGAAATGCCTTTGCTAAATCAAGCAAACCCACTTGGCCCAACACTGCATGTGTGCGGCTCGTGATTTCTTTATGACGTAACCCTTCAATTACAAGAGGCAACGCAACATTTTCGAAAACGGTTTGTTTGCGTAATAGATAAGGGGTTTGAAAGATCAATCCGATTTGTCGTCGCAGCCGAGGAACTGCATGTTGTTTTAGACGATGTATATTTTGTCCATTCACAATCACTTCGCCTGTTGAAGGTTTTTCGATTGCAGCAATTAATTTAAGGAGCGTGCTTTTCCCTGCGCCGGAGTGTCCTGTTAAGAACACCATCTCGCCGGTATCGATATGCAAAGTAATCTCTGATAAGGCATCGCGCTTACCTGAATAACGCTTAGTCACGTTGCTGAGATGAATCATATTTTCCTCTCTATTCAAACAATGCCTTCACGAAATCACTGGCATTGAACACTCTAAGGTCGTCAACCTTTTCCCCTACTCCAATAAAACGAATCGGAATACCAAGCTCTTTTGCAATCGCAAAAATAATACCGCCCTTCGCCGTGCCGTCGAGTTTCGTTAAGGCAATGCCTGTCACTCCAACAGCTTCATGAAATTGTTTGGCTTGCTGCAATGAGTTTTGTCCAAGTGTCGCATCGATAACGAGCATTACTTCATGGGGTGCGCTCTCGTCTATTTTCGTCAGCACTTTTTTTATTTTCTTCAGCTCTTCCATCAGGTGCGATTGCGTGTGTAATCGACCTGCTGTATCCGCGATCAAGACATCGACACCACGCGCTTTTGCAGAGTTGAATGCATCATAAATAACGGATGCGCTATCCGATCCAGGCTGTTGTGCTACCACTGGGACGTTGTTTCGCTCGCCCCAAACTTTTAGCTGATCAATAGCCGCTGCTCGAAACGTATCTCCTGCAGCTAATAGGACGGTTTTTCCTTCGTTTTGCAGGACTTTGATCATTTTTCCAATAGTGGTTGTCTTGCCAGAGCCGTTTACTCCAACCGTTAGAATTACAAACGGTTTTTGTTGCGCAGGGATATGAAGAGGTTTTTCAACATCTTTCAATAAAGATTCGAGATAACTACGAACGCTGTTTAATAAAACCGCCTCATCGTTCAGTTGTTTTGCTTTCAATTGCTTCGTGAGTTTTTGGATCAACGCTTCTGTGACCGACACGCCAACATCTGCTGTGAGAAGATATGTTTCGATTTCGTCCAATAGATCTTGATCAATTGTTTTCTTACCAAGCAAAAGATCGCTGAGCGGTGTGGTCAAAACTTTTCGAGTGCTTCGTAACCCGGTTTTCAGTTTGTCGAAAACACTTACAGGTTCTGTTTCTTGCGTTTTATTCTTTCGTTTAAAGATCTTGATCATGCAAATCACTCGGTAAAAAAGGCGCGGGATTATTCAATAGTTATGTATGCGTCACAAGCAAACTGTATCGCCATGCCTGGCGAAGGCTAAGAATCCAGACCGAAGTCATCCCCGCGAAAACGGGAATCCAGATTTGAGACATATTGCTTCTGGATCCCCGCTTTCGCGGGGATGACGACGGAGCGATCTTGTAGAGAAGACAATCAATTCAAATCCATCTGTTCAAGTAAAGATCGTAATGCTCGACTGCGATGGCTTAGTTGATTCTTCTTTTCTTGCGACAAACACGCAGCGGAGCAGTTTTGGTCAGGGACAAAGAAAATAGGATCGTAGCCAAAACCATTGCTTCCAACCGACTCCATCAAAATACGCCCTTCCCATCGGCCAGAAGCAACAATTGGCATGGGATCTTCTTTGTGGCGCATAAAAGCTAAAACACAACAGAATCGTGCGGTCCGTTTTTCTTCCGGCACATCTCGCATTGCTTCAAGCAATTTATTGATATGCTCTTCTTGTGTCACATTAGGCCCTGCAAAACGTGCAGAATAAATGCCAGGCTTGCCGCTCAAAGCATCCACTTCCAAACCCGAATCATCACCAATAGCAGGGTATTCACTATAGCGGCAAGCTTGCCGCGCTTTAATGATCGCATTCTCGACAAAAGTTAAGCCGGTCTCCTCTGCTTGCGGCACGTTGAATTCCCCTTGCGATAAAACCTGAATATTCAATGTGGAGAATATCTGACGAAACTCTCTTAATTTCCCTTCGTTATAACTGGCTAAAACTATTTTTTGCATCAACGCTGCACCCCTTCTATTAATTTTTTCGGTTTACAAAGCTCTAATCGTTTCCATCGGCTTTTCTTGCCTTGCAATAAATGCACTTGGCTTTTCGGCAAATCAAAGGCTTTAGCTAAAAAAACAATTAAAGCGTGATTGGCTTCATCTTCAATCGGTTTGGCCCGCACCTTTATTTTCAGGTACTCGTTATACACACCCACAATTTCATTTCTATCAGAAGACGGTTGAAGATAGATGTTCAAAAAGAGGGAGTCTTCCTTCCACTCGTAAAATTCATGATTCAATGTAAAGTCCTTATGAAAGATATTCTTCCATCGTTACTCGTGCCCACGGAACCTGAAATAACGACAGATGGAATGATTTAGTATATTCCCGATTCGTAAAGAGGAATTGTATGGAAACTTTTTCGACGTTGATGGGTTTTGATTTTGGTACTCGTTCTATAGGGATAGCCGTCGGGCAATCGATTACGAAAACAGCACAACCATTGACAGCAGTAACAGCCATCGGGGATCAACCCAACTGGAGACACATTGCATCTATTATTGATGAATGGAAGCCAGACGCACTGATCGTTGGTATTCCTTTAAATATGGAAGGCGAACCGCTCTCTGTCACTCAAAAAGCGCAAGATTTCGCTGATCAATTACGGGAGCGTTTCAATAAACCTGTTTTTGAAGCAGATGAACGACTCACGACCAAAGAAGCACGTGCAGTGTTATTTAAAGAGAAAGGATTTAAAGGTTTAGAAAAATCTAAAATCGATGCGCTTTCGGCAATGTTCATTCTCGAATCATGGATGAGAGAAAATTTACTTAATTAACGGAGCCCGCTAAATTGCGCGACTCTTTTATATCTAGGAGTGTATTCATGAAGTTTCTGCCTTCTTATAAAAAAACTTATTCTCTTTCTGTTTTGTTAATTCTCTTATTTCTCGGTGGAGAAGTTTATTTAGAAATAATGAATTACCTGCAGCCGTGCTTACTCACCTATCTGGAAAGAATTATTTTCCTTGTGCTTGGAATCGTGTTTTTTATAGCACGAGCACATTCACAAACTCCTTTTACAAAGAAACTTGCAAATATATCCATCATTTTCATCAGCCTCTTAGGAGTATTTACCGCAGGACGGCATGTTTTCCTGCAGCATTACCCGACGACCGCATTCGGTAGCGCTGCTGTAGGGGTCTATCCTGAGTTAATTCGTATTGGAAAATTGATTGGGGAGGCTTATTTGGGAACAGCGCAATGTTCCGTCATTAATGTTTCTTTCTGGGATATTAGTTTAGAGACTTGGGCTCTCATTCTTTTTGTTTTATTCACCATCATCGGATTTTGGCAACAACACAGAGAAACATTTACTGAATAGTTCTTTCCATCTCGTAATGTGGAAATAGGGATTAAGAAACGACATCGGCTAGTTTTTCGCCGTAACAGATTGTGCTTTTTTTATCTAAATTATTTGACTGAACGGTGTTGGGTGCAAACAACAGGATAACAGTGGAACCTAATTCAAAATGTCCGATCTCTTCTCCTTGAGAAAAATTCAGGGTCTCTCTGTTGTAATCCCATTCTTTCTTTTCAGTAAGCCCACGATTCACACGGCCTGCCCAAACAGTATGAATGCCGGAAACGATCATCGCTCCCACAAAGATCACGGCCATCTTTCCAACAGATGTTTCAAAGACACAAACCACACGTTCGTTCTTTGTATAGAGATTAGGAATTTCTTCAGAGGTTGTCTGATTAACGGAGAATAACGTACCTGGAATGCCGATCATTTTGAGCAAACGCCCATCCAATGGCATATGCACGCGATGATAATCCTTCGGCGAGAGGTAAAGCGTAAAACTGAAGCCTTGATTAAAGTCGTTTATAAATTCATTGCCTCCTAGCAATTGATCTAGTTTATAGATCAATCCTTTCGCTTGTATTAATTGCCCGTCAAAAATGGGCCCAAATTCTGAGAGCGTTCCATCGATAGGACTTAAGATGAAATGCGAATCTTTTTCTATCGGCCTTTTGGAGGCTTTTAAACGACGGGTGAAAAAATAATTAAAAGAATGATAGTCATTCACTTGCTCTCGCTGAGCCAAAGTTAAATCGACGTTGTAACACCAAATAAAAAATCGAATAAACGCATTTTTGATAAACGGCATCCGACAATTAGCAATCGCGCCCAAACATTTTGAAAGCCAACGTTGTGGGACAAGGTATTGAATCCGTGTTTTAAATTGCATTTGTTCTTTCATTATTAATAAAAAGCCGCGACATTATAGAGAAACCATCATCTTGCAAGACCAAAAGGTTTATGAACAAAGGGAAAAAAATATGTTCCATTCAGTCGTTCAATTATTACAAAAACAGAATGTTCCTTATCAAATCATAGAACATGCTGCAGCGGGACGCTCTGAAGAAGTGTCAAAAATCCGAGGAACGCTTCTTTGTGAAGGAGCCAAAGCTATGGTGCTAAAAGGAATCGATTCAAACAAAACGGATGTTTTCTTTTTAGCCATTTTGCCTGCCGATAAAAACATAGACCTTGGAAAAGTAAAAAAACATTTCAGTCTAAAAAAGATCACATTTGCGTCGCCAGAGAAAGCGCAGGAGCTTACTCAGTGCGAAATAGGGGCGATTCCACCTTTTTCATTTCATGAACAACTGAAATTGCTTGTTGATGAGGGAATTAAAAAGAATGCGCGGGTTGCTTTTAATGCAGGCAGCCTGACTCAATCGGTCATTCTGAATACACCCGATTATTTAAAAGTTGTTACGGATCAAGCGACTTTTTTTGATTTTGCAAAACAACCTCTCACAACATAGCAACAACACGACATGGCGCTTCAGCACCATTTTTTATTTTGAGCGGAAGCACGATCACCTTTGCTCCTATGGAACGGTCTATGTCTTCACATTGCAAAAAACTGTTCGCATTTGAACGATGACGCATATCAATAACAACGGCGGGGACAATCAGTTGATCGATTGCAAGAGATGCCACGTCCGTTCCCTTTCCTCCGTCATTCCCACGAAAGCTAAGAATCCAGAAGAGAGATCTATTAACTCTGGATCCACACCGAAGCGGGGATGACCACTACAAGTTGCACATGATACTTTTGAAATCGTCTGGATCCCCGCCTACGCGGGGATGACTGGCGATGATGGTGACATGATGAGTTCTTTAAATCTGGATCCACACCGAAGCGGGGATGACATTTTAGTTTGCCTGTCTAATCGATTGGAATCCCTGCGACACTCAATATAATGCCGCGCAATTTAGACAGGGGAAAACGTGTGAAAATATATCTTGTGGGCGGTGCTGTCAGAGATCAATTGTTGGGACTCCCAGTCAAAGAAAAAGATTTTGTTGTTGTTGGGGCAAAGCCATCCGACTTGCTTGAAAAAGGGTTCAAATCGGTTGGAAAAGATTTCCCTGTTTTCTTGCATCCAGACACTCACGAACAGTACGCACTTGCCAGAACCGAAAAGAAAATTTCAAAAGGTTATACGGGCTTTCAATTCCACGCTGCACCGGATGTAACACTGGAAGAAGATTTGCGACGTCGCGATTTGACCATTAATGCTATGGCACAAACCGAAGATGGAACAATTATCGATCCATACCATGGACAAGAGGATCTCAAAAATCGTGTCTTTAGACATGTTTCTGAGGCCTTCGTGGAAGACCCGGTTCGCGTTTTAAGGCTGGCGCGTTTTGCCACGCGTTTTAAAGACTTCACCGTAGCTCCCAAAACCATTGCGCTTATGAAACGCATGGGGAAATCAGGAGAACTGGATGCGCTTGTTCCTGAACGTATTTGGCAAGAACTAAACCGCGCGCTTTGTGAAGCATACCCTTGGCGTTTCTTCGAAGTGCTGAAGAAATGTGATGCATTAAAGATTATTTTTCCGGAAATAGATGCGCTCTTTGGGGTCCCAAATCCAGAAAAATGGCATCCGGAAATTGATTCGGGGATTCATACATTAAAGGCTTTGGAGATTGCGACACAACTAAGCACGGATCCTACGGTTCGTTTTGCAGCGCTTGTTCATGATTTCGGTAAAGGGAAAACACCAGCAGAGGAATGGCCGAGGCATTTGATGCATGACCAACGAGGAATCACGATTGTGCATCATTTCTGTAAGCGCATTCGCGTACCGCACGCTTACCAAGATCTTGCGTTACTGACCGTCCGTCATCATTCCGCTTGTCATAAAATTTTTAATTTCTTGCCCAAAACTATTTTAAAACTATTAATGGCTCTGGATCCTTTTCGTCGCCCTAAACGTTTTTTTCGGTTTCTTTTAGCGTGTGAAGCGGACTTTCGAGGAAGAAAAACTTTTGAAAATAAGCCTTATCCGCAGGCTCAATTTTTAAAAATGGTTTATGAGAAATGCAACGAGCTTAACGTTCGAGCCCTAATAGAAAATGTGCCTCAAGAGAAAATTGCTGAAACGATTTACGAAGCAAGATTGAAGATTATCAAACAAATGCCAAAACCCGCGATAGAGGAATAAAAGATGAAAAAGCGCCATTTGGTTTTTGACTTTCTTGCGCTGAGCATTCTGTTGGTTGTCACTGCGTGTAAACCTAAAACAATTTTTAATAAACAAGCTTTAGCGGGTCATTGGGTTTCAAAGGAGGATCAACTGACATTGAAGAAAAACGGGAAAATTTCCGGAAAATTCTTAAATAAATCCATGAACGATTGCATATGGTCGATAGGCGATACTTTGGCGGGTGCTGAAAACACAAAAAATACTTCGGGGGAATATTTCGCGATCATCTGCAAAAAAGAAAATCGGGTTTATGCCTTTCACATTGATGCATTCCAAAACAATCAACTAATCCTGAACTACGTCATATGGGGAAAACGATTTGTTTTTGAGGGAAGCGACCTTATTTCATAAATTTTTGGCCAGCATTTTCCTGTTACCAATAATGAATGGTTTTTTGCATCCCATGCAATTCCGTTAAGGACATAAGGGGTTTTTAATTTCCTAGGATTGGGGTTAAGCCTGGTTAAATCCAACCATCCAATGACTTTGCCGTTCTTCGGAGAAATGATAGCAATGAAGTTTGTCTTCCAGATATTGGCGAAAATTTTGTGATTTATATATTCAAGCTCATTTATGGAGCCGACAGGTCTATGACCCGCTTTAACAAAAATAACCTTGGCTACTTTAAAGTTATTAGGATCAATAAATTGAATGGCTGAAGAGCCGTTGCTCACTATCAAATATTTGCCATTATGAGTCAGACCCCATCCTTGGGAATTGTATTTAAATTTTTTCACCGCTTTTAAAGTAT
This sequence comes from Gammaproteobacteria bacterium, assembly GCA_018812595.1. Taxonomy (GTDB): domain Bacteria; phylum Pseudomonadota; class Gammaproteobacteria; order UBA12402; family UBA12402; genus JAHJDF01. Next base: position 10,141 of record JAHJDF010000030.1, on the reverse strand, counting down.
GTTTGTCATAAACAATTCCTGTTTTTGATTGATAGGTCAGTTGATAGATGTGTTTATTAAAAACGGTCACCCCCTCTCCAAAATATTTATTTGCTAGTTTTACAACTTGGATCTTTTGTCCGCTAACAAGATTAGATTTGATGAGTTTAGAGTGTCCGTATAAACCGACGCTCTCGTATAAAATTCCATTTTCATACACCAATCCTTCTGTATAGCTGTTTGTGTCATGCGGATAACTTTTAATCACTTTGAATCCATACACAGGAATTTTCTTTTGGCTTAAAATTTTTCTCCTAGAAATTTGCAAATAGCAATTTTTAGAACCGTCTATAGCAACAAAAACACTTACGAAGAAAAAAGCGATTGAAGCGAGAAGAAGTATTTTTTTCATTATTCGTATATCCATCACAGCAATTGTCGAAATAAGCGGTAACTTTGCCAACACCTTTCCAAAAAACAACGAAGGAACTCAATACATTTTGAAAGACCCGAAAAAAGTAAGAAAAAACCCTTAATTTTCGATCTGTACAACATCATGAACTTTGTTGCGCTTTTTGTTGCGAGGCAGCACGTCAACCACAACATCTAGTCCTCCGCGATCAACTAAATCTTGCAAACTCAATCGGATAAACTGTTCTTTCGAATAACCAAGCTCCTTCGCATATTTTGCTGCTAATTTTGGCCCTACGGTTCTTCGGTTGTGTTCCAAATCACAGAGACATTGTTTCGAGATTTTTAACACTTTTGCAAAGTCAATCTGGCTTATCCCTTCACCTTCACGAATTGCCCACAGCAATCGTCCTAAGGTTAATTTTCCACGCGAGATTTTTTCGATTGTTTTTAACGTCTTTTCTGTTTTCTTAGTAGCCATGTTTGTTCACCTCAAGAATTACAACAAAATAAATTCTTTCCTCTTTCTCAATTACATAGATTGCTCGATAAGATTTACTAAGCCTTATTGACCGTTGCCCCATCCGATCTCTTTGCAAAGGTTCATCGTGATATCCTGGAATTTTCCTGGCCTCACAAAGCCCGTCGTGCCAAACAGAGTTAACCCATGCTTGTAATTTTAATGTCACGTAGAGAGGAACTTTCTTTAAATTTTTTAAAGCTTTTTTTGTTAGTTGGACCTCAAAAATATCTTTCACAAAAAGAGTACTCTAAGAATATGTACTTCCAAAACATTTTTCAAACGTTGAACATCTTTTTTCTGTTTTTTTATTTTTTTGCTTCCACTGACGCATGAGAAATTTGAAATTTCCTGTTCTTTTGAAGATGCATTTTTTTATTCCGTGGTTGTTTAACAACTCGTGTAATTGTTTTTGAGGATCTGTTCGATTTTTACGAGATCGAAACCCAAATCGGAGAAAACTTCGTTTGTTTTTTTTAGGTAGCCCAATGACCGTGGCAGCCTTTTTCTCCCGATCAACCATTAAAAAGAATCCGTGTTTTTTCCCTACCCATAAATGAGAGCAAGGAATAACGATATTTTTGCTGATATCCATATCTGTCTCTTCTTGGAATAAAACATCCAAAATGCTTTGCAAATCGCGTGACGAATTATTTTCTTCCGATTTGTCTTGGCTTAAGCCATAGGCGACAGAGGTGAAATAACCAATCGTCTTTTCAGTGACGTAATCACAGTCAGGAGAATCATCGTATTTCTGAACAGCATACAGTTGTATTTCAGGAGATATATTGAGGATCCTTTCTTCGACATCTAACCCTTTTACGTTTTCCAACCGTTCCTTCAATCGCAACGCAGCATCTTTTTTGACAGCTTTTACTGGATCCACACCGAAGCGAGGATGACGACAGGGGTTAGAAGCGCGACGAGACCAAAAGGGGAATCTTAGTTTTTTCATATTCTTTTCCTCGGAGAATTTTTGGCAGGTAGGAAAGAATAAAAAATTAAAGAAATACATCCAGCGTATAGAACACGTGAAATGGAAATATCACGCCTTAGAAAAGGACCGCTTACGTAAACACGCTTCATCTAAAGACGACACGATGTGTTCAATGAGGTTTTTTATATCGACGCATTGTCGCGGTGATTCTGACAAGGTTTTTCTGGATAGAAGATCAAGCATTGAGAACAAGTTGAGTAAGTGCACTGTGATTTGCCACTTCTCTGGCAACGTTACTCCTTCGTTTTGAAGACCTGTAAGAAACGATTGCTGATAAGTTTCTGGTAACTGATGCGCGTAACGCAGCATGTTGGCGACATCCCATAACATCGATCCTGAAAAAGCAAATTCCCAATCGAGAACAGCACTCACTTGCCAATGATCTTCATGCTGCATAACAAGCACGTTAGCCGGATCAAAATCACCGTGCACCAAATGAGCTTCTTTTGGATCCGGCAATAAATGTTTGTACTGCCCCAAATGCTTGGCAATGGCATCACGTATTTTTTTTGAAAGAACAGTCGCAACATTTTTATCTTGCAAACAACGCTCTACAAAATGCACACATTCACCATTGATGGATGGCGTTATATTGAAATCGCGGTCAAAAAAACCGGCTTTTGGAAATGGATAGTGTTTGAACTTTGCAAGCAGCTTACCCACTCGATACATCACATCATGCATATCGTAGGGCTGATCGCTCAACAACAATTCTCGCAAGGTGATGCCGGGCATCCACTCGGCAATAGCAAATCGATAACCATTCACTAAACCAATGTACAAAATACGCGGAATGGGAATTTCTTCGTGTATCAAGTTAGCAATGTTTTGTTCTCGATAAGGCGCTTCTTTATCTCGTAAATAAACGCGCAAAAGGATGGGGTTATCCTCTTGTTCAAGTTGCACACGCACATTGATATTGGCACAGCCGCCATCAATCACGTGATGTGTTTGAATGCGTTTGTCAGGATAGGCTTGGGCAATCATGCTGAAGATAGTTTCATCTAATAGCTCAATACAATGAGTTGGCTTTTCCCAGTCGGCTTTAAATGTCATGAGAGGCTGCTCGTAGTAAAAAAATTTGGCTTATTTCTATTCTGTCGATAGCTCTTCTTTCAAATAATCTTCGTAATTCAAGATGTTAATGTTGTCATAGCCCGCTTGAGTCTTGCCGTTATAAAGCAAATAGCCTTGGTCTTTTTTAGTAATAAATTTTTCTATGTTTTCAATCATCTTATCTTTGAATGTGCCGCTGTGCTTAATTTCTATCAACTCTTTATGGGTTTTACGATCAACAATTAAATCCACCTCCTCTTTATTGCTAGTCCGTAGGTAATATAGCTGCGCATCGGTATCCGCGTGTTTTTCCCTCTTTAATATTTCTGCAATCACATAGTTCTCAAAAATACCACCAGCCATGGGTCCTTGTTCGTATAACTCTTGATTAGAGACCCCCGTCAAATAAGACACCATTCCCGTATCATAAAAATAAACCTTCGGACGTTTAGTTATTCTCTTACCAAAATTTTTATAAAATGGAGGTAAGAGAAAAATAATGTATGAAGCGGTTAATACAGAAATCCATTGTTTAATCGTATTTACCGAAACCCCAATATCATTCGCGTAATGTGTTAGATCTAATATCTGTGAAGTATTGGCAGCCAATAAAGTAATGAGACGTTGAAAATCTAATAAATTACCAATGTCTCTCACTGCTCGTACATCTTTTTCTAGATAAGTATTGATGTATGAGGAATACCATTGTTTTGAAAATTTATATTCCCGCAGAACTAATTCTGGGAAAGAGCCGCAATATATTGATTGATAGCGATTTTTTTTTGGGACTTCCAAATATTGCAATGGCAGCAAAGACAATAGCCCAATTCTACCCGCCAGTGATTCAGAAACATGTTTCAAGAATGCAAACTGGCTTGAACTCGTTAACACATATTTACCGTAATTTTGTCTATCTTGGTCAATAATAGTTTTCACCGCATCAAATATATCTGGGACCTTTTGCACCTCATCGAATATCACTTTGTTGTTATATCGAGAAAGAAAGCGATTTGGATCGTTATTAAAAGACGCTCTTACATTTGCATGGTCGAAAGTAACGTATTCGTATTCTGAAAGGATTTTTTTCAATAAGGTTGATTTGCCAGACTGGCGTGGGCCGGTTAGGCCAACAATAGGGAAATAATCCAAATACTCTCTAACAACAGGTTCTAATTTACGATGAATATAGGTCATAGAACTGGCCGCCTTATGTAAAATTGCACCACAAATGCAACTTTACATAAACTTTATAACAGAGTAAATATTGATAGAGGTCAGCACGGTAAACGTATCTTTTTTAAAAAATCACGTAGAACACTTTATAGTGGAAGAAAATCATGGCGATAAGAATCACGTTTGAAAGGTTGAAACAGGAAGATATGCCCTTGTTTTTAGAATGGGCTAAAAAACCACACGTAAAAAACACGTGGTTTATAGAGGGTTACGAGGAAGCTGATAAGTATTACGAAAATATTGAAGGTAACGGTTATGACTATGGGTTCATCGTCCATATAAACACTATTCCTATAGGTTATATCCAAGCATCAGATCTTTATGCTTATAAAACTAAATGCCCCAAACCAAAGGGTTTGTTTGTTAATGAAGATCTTGGGTCATTTTGTCTTGATGTATTTATTGGTGAAGAAAACTATTTAAACAAAGGTTATGGCGCCCAAATAGTCAAAGCCTTCGTCGATAAGTTGTTCGAAGAATTCAAAGCCAAAAAGATATTGATTGATCCTGCATGCTCTAATAAACGTGCAATAAGATGCTATGAAAAAGCAGGTTTTGTAGTAACTCGCGATGAATTTGATGGCATCACAAAGTGCTGTGTTATGGAGTTCAAAAAAAACATTAAAACAAACAGCTAATAAAAAACCATGCCCTTTAAAAACCAAATTCACTGTAGGGAATTCCTTGTTGTATCTGCTGAATTGCATAACTGACATAAGGAACCGTATTTGTCGGAATGCGATCTTGAGAAAACCAATCTAAATGATCGCATTTCGTAGGTTCCATGTTCGTTGGCTCGCCCTTCCATATAGAGCTCGTCATAAAAACATCGATTCTGTTGGTTTCGTCATTCACATGCCGATGCATGGTATGAAGCGTTGTGAGAGTACCAATATCAATGTCGATGCCCGCTTCTTCTTTTGCTTCACGCACCATCGCTTGTTTAAGCGATTCATTGCCTTCAACGTGACCGGCCACAAAACTATAGAGGCCATCCGCATAACCTGTGTTGTATCGACGCAACATTAAGATCTGATTCTCACGAGCCAAAAATAAGTAAACAGCAGGAATTACTTGAATTCTTGTCATTCAATACACCTCCTTAATAATTTCCATATGCCCGCCAAGAATATCCATTCCACATTTAATCTTTACAGCAACCAGCGTTGGATTCTTTACTTCATTGCCAAAAGCACAAACTACCGTTTTATATCCTCAATTCTTTACCAAAGGTTATGATAAAAATGGCTGCTTTTGATTGCCGTGAGCCTTTGAATTTTTGGCAGCGTCTTAAGTTTACTTTAAGAATTTTTTTGTAACATGCTGTAGATAAGGTGCAAATAAAGTTATTGCCGCCGCAATACGAGAATAAATAATATGTTATCAGCTGTATCTATACGCGACGCTAGTCCAGACAAATTTTCCCAGCTATTCGCAAAAATAAATATCATTCGTATCGTAGTACGAGATGGTGGAGGTCTTGGTAATGAGGCTGCAGCAATTACAGTAATAAACCGCCTACGTGATTTAGGATATCAAAACAGAATAGAGCTTGTTTATGAAGATATAGAAGCAAATATCAAAAAATACCCTGAAACCTTAGGAAAGCTTCTTAAAGGATTTGACCCATTCGGTTCAAATTATCAAGAGCTTCCTGACAATATCGCAGTCAGAGGCTTAGATTTTGAGAACGAGTTACATGATTTAGAGTTTGCTCCGATTTGCATTTGCGGCGCCAGTGACCGCCCAATATTTAGCTGCGATTACATTAAATACCATGCTGGTTGTATCGTAAGCTTGCAACCAACAGCTTTTAATACATGTAGCAAACGATCGATTTATCTCCCAGATTCAGAAAACCCATCGACATTAGCCTTTAACGGCGTTTTGTTTGCGCGTAATACAGTAATGGACGATAAAGCCCCGATCGATTCCGCCGATCGTTTTTTTAAAACTTTGCTACTACGCAGCGAACGAAAAGATATCTACTTTCAATCAGTCTATGGTTTGGCGCCTGAGGTATATTCAAAAAGAAATACTTATGAGGGTCTCTGGCCTGTACTAACAGGTTTCTCAAATCCTGTAATAGAAATGTTTGTCGTAGCAGAAGCAGTGCTCAATGCCCAAGAATCATATAAAAAACCAACGGTGATATTGGTTCATTCACCGCTCGAGGATGACTGTTTTGATAGATTAAAAAGAATCCTCCCCCAGCTCAAAAACCATTCCTCAAATCCAATACAATTGATTTATGACGGTGATACGGAACAGGCCTTAGAGACAATGAATTCATTAAAAAATAATGAAATTCTTATTTATGCCACGGGACAGCTTGAAAAAGCTCTATTCGAAAGATTAATGCTAAGCAGCAATTTGCCGCCAATTGCAGAAGGTGCAAATACCACAACAATGCTAGAAGCGTATGGACGTCCTTATTTGCATGGAGGACGCTGTGAACACTCTGCGGTTGAAAAATTATCTGAAGATACATTGTCTAAAAACAATATCTCTTCCGAATTACAAGCGCTTCACACAAACGCCAATGCTCGTTTGGAAACTGCTGCATTCGGAAAATCACGAGAAGTGAAAGAATTTATTGAGAAAGCATTGAACGGAGAGCTCAAACAATATTTCGAATTGCGAAAAAATATTTTTCTAGAAAGGCAAGATGATATAGCTACCGCGCTAAACTACCTGACTACACAAAAATTAGCTCACACTGAAATAGAAGCAATCGTAAAGTTCTCCGGAGAAATGATTTCCCTATTAGGTGATTATTACAATATCGTAAACAAGGAAAGACCAGATAAAGACTCAGATGATTTGTTTCAGAAGCTGAAAAATTTTTTAATCCCTCATATGGACGAAAAACTTGCCATAACAATGATACTAAAAAGAATCGCAACAATGATATTGGCCAATGCCGACACATTGACTAGTAAAAATGAGGAAGAATTATCTGTGACAAAGTTTATAACTCACTGGGAATGCTTATATAACTATATGCAAAAGCTCAACGAAAAAGCGATAGATAAAACGATAGATAACGATCTAGAAAATCTGCATAAAACAATGGGATCATTCGCCAAAAAACCGCATCCCTCAAAATAAAATTAACGCGTGAAATTAAATTTTACTTGCGGTCGCGTTTCTACCGGAAATTTAGCAGTTAAAACCCTTCTTATAATTTTTGTTTTGAGTTCCTTTTTGTAGAAAAGGCTATCAGACATTTAAATCTGTCTGCACATCACATGCCAGCTTTCAATTCAGACGGAAATGCCTCTGCAAACATCTACATATACTCTAAATTCGTTACAGAAAATCCTGCACGAAAACGAGAATTGTGAATATAACAAGTTCAGCGAGCTCTGGATCCCCGCCTTCGCGGGGATGACCCCCTCTTTTCATCCAGATGACTTTATCGCTCATCTGGATCCCCGCCTTCGCGGGGATGACGTAATTAATAGAAGTGAATAAACAATAGAAACAAATCAAGTCCAGTCGAGAATGACTTTTCCTGATTTGCCGGAACGCATGAGTTCAAAAGCTTCTTTGTAATCATCCACTTTGAAATGATGCGTGATGATGGGTTTCACATCGAGACCGCTTTGCAACATGGAAATCATCTTGTACCACGTCTCAAACATTTCGCGCCCATAAATACCTTTAATGAACAAGCCTTTGAAAATCACTTGCCCCCAATCAACCCCTGCTTGTGCAGGTAAGATTCCAAGTAAAGCGATTCTTCCACCGTTGTTCATCGCGCTAATCATTTGGTTAAAAGCAACTGGGCTACCAGACATTTCAAGACCCACATCGAACCCTTCTGTCATGCCCAAACGTTTCATCACATCTCCTAAAGATTCTTCTTTCGGATTCACGATGGTGACGTCTTTGCATACCTTCTTCGCCAGTGCTAATCGATCTGCATTGATTTCAGTTAGAACAACTTTACGAGCCCCAACATGCTTCGCAATCATGGCTCCCATAATTCCAATGGGACCTGCGCCCGTAATCAAAACGTCTTCACCCACAAGATCAAAAGACAATGCGGTATGCACAGCATTTCCTAATGGATCCATGATAGCCGCTTCATCATCGCTCACATTCTCTGGTATGAGCACAGCATTCGATGCCGGTAAAGATAAGTACTCTGCAAAAGCACCGGTTCTGTTCACACCAATACCTTTCGTGTTGCGACACAAATGACGTTTGCCCGCGCGACAATTTCTACAATGGCCGCAAACAACATGTCCTTCGCCTGAAACACGATCGCCCACTTTATAGCCTTCAACAGCACTGCCCACTTTTTCGACAATACCAATAAACTCATGCCCCGTGGTCATCGGAACCGGGATCGTACGTTGAGACCACTCGTCCCAGTTGTAAATGTGAATATCTGTTCCGCAAATGGCTGTCTTCTTTATTTTTACTAACAAGTCATTGGGGCCTATCTCTGGCATCGGTGCGTCATACATCCAAATACCCACTTCTTTTTTCAATTTTCCAAGTGCTTTCATTATTTGATTACTCCTAGTTCTCTACCAACTTTCGCAAACGCAGCAATCGCTCTATCAACATGTTCTTTGGTATGCGCTGCTGACATCTGCACCCTAATACGCGCTTTCCCTTTAGGAACTACAGGGAATGAAAAACCAATGACATACACTCCTTCTTTTAAGAGGCGATTTGCCATTTCCGTTGCCAATTTTGCATCGCCCAACATCACAGGAATGATGGGGTGATCGCCTGGCACTAAATCAAATCCGAGCTGTTCCATCGCTTGTCGGAAATATCGACCGTTCTCTTTTACTTTCTTTCTTAAGACATCGCTGGACTCTAATAAATCCAATACTTTGAGCGAGGTCGCCGCTATCACAGGCGCTAAAGTATTCGAAAATAAATAAGGACGTGAACGTTGCCTTAACCAAGCGATAATTTCTTTTCGACCGCTCGTGTAACCGCCGGATGCGCCACCTAATGCTTTCCCTAACGTGCCGGTAATAATGTCTACGCGCCCCATCACATTGCAGTATTCAGGAGTTCCTTTTCCTTTCTCTCCGATGAAACCGACTGCATGAGAATCATCGACCATAACGAGTGCGTCGTATTTTTCAGCTAAATCACAGATGGCCGATAAGTTCGCGATGATGCCATCCATGGAGAAAACCCCATCGGTTGCGATCATGCGATATCTTGCGTCTTTTGCAGCTTTAAGTTGGTTTTCCAAATCTTCCATGTTGTTGTTTTCATAACGGAAACGTTTGGCTTTACACAAACGAACCCCATCAATAATGCTCGCGTGATTTAAAGAGTCGCTGATGATGGCGTCTTCTTCGGAAAGTAATGTTTCAAACAAACCTCCGTTCGCATCGAAACAAGAGCTGTAAAGAATGGTGTCTTCCGTGCCTAAAAAATTGCTAATCCTTTTTTCGAGTTCTTTGTGCAGATCTAAAGTGCCACAAATAAAACGAACGGATGCCATGCCATATCCGTATTTTTCTACGGCTTTTTTCGCGGCTTCGATGAGCTCGGGATGATTGGCGAGACCTAAATAATTGTTCGCGCAAAAGTTGAGAACAGAGCTTCCGTTTTGCACGGATATTTCTGCTTGCTGTTGAGAAACGATAATGCGTTCGGCTTTAAATAAACCTATGTTTTTTAGTTCTTCTACTTGGTTAGAAAGGAAATCTAAATATTTCTGACTCATAACGCTAATCCTTATGTTCATTAAAAAGCGGCGCAAACCTACCGAAAGGAAGCGTCAAAAACAAATGAAATAGGGTTGATGAATTCAGGAAAAATGAACTGCAATTGATGGTTTTAAACCTGCCATTTTCTTGTTTTATTGATTGCTTCTTTTTCTCGGAAAAGCGTCTCTAAATTCAGTTGAAATCGATTGGCAATTTGACATAGCGTCAGCAGTACTTCGGCTAATTTTTGAT
>JAHJDF010000029.1 GCA_018812595.1 Gammaproteobacteria bacterium | reverse complement strand
TTCCAAAGCAGGCATGATCGGATTTTCAAAATCATTAGCGTACGAAGTAGCGTCACGAGGCGTAACGGTAAATTGCATAGCCCCTGGCTTTATCGATTCTCCAATGACTCAAAGACTCACCGACGATCAGAAAGCTGCCATCTTGTCACGCATTCCCATGGGACGGTTAGGAACAGCAAACGATATTGCTGAGGCGGTTGGATTTTTGGTATCTCCGTCAGCGGATTACATCACTGGGCAAACGTTGCACGTCAATGGCGGCATGTTGATGGTATGAGGGATCCTAAAAATAGGGTTGGGTGCTTGTTGACTCTCCCCCCAGGGCTTCTTCGCCCTGGGCTATTTCATGATGCCCCTTCGGGACATTTATACAGATTTTTTATTTAAATTTTATTTGGGAAAGCCTGGGTAGATGTCTTCGCCTTGTGGGTATCGAGGGTAAACGTGACCGCCGTCGAACTTCACTTTCGTTTTTAAGAGTTCTTCATATAAGCGGGGGCGTCTGTCGCGCAGGTAGTTTGCGTTTTCAGGATGCGTTGGTCCGTAGTATTTCGGCACGACATCTGCAATTAGCAACGTTGCTTGGTCTTTGTCTGCTGACAACACGACTTTTCCATGCGGATCAACGACGGTGCTGTTTCCTTCGTAATGCCAAAAATCCTTTCCGAGAAACTCATAACCTGCATGGTTAATGTAAGAGATAAAAATGTTGTTCGCGTAAGAGAAAGCAGGCAGCAAAAGTTTAGAAATGTCGGGGTATCTAACATCCGTCCATTGACCGTTGTACATTTTCCAATACGTGTCTGCGGCTGTTGGAATCACAATTAATTTGGCTCCCTTGAGCGCCAAGATTCTGGAGAGTTCCGGAAATTCAGCTTCGTAGCAATTGAGAATTCCAACGGGAAATCCGTTTATTTTGTACACGTTGTAAGGGCCGTTTCCTGCGGACCAATTTAATCTTTCTGCAATGCCAAAGAGGTGAGTTTTTCGATAGCTCTCTAATAATTTCCCGTGATTATTAATAAATGCGATCGCATCAAAGTACTTCCATTTGCCGTTAATTTGAGCTTTCTCTGCATAGGGAAGAACAATCGCGACGTTATATTGCTTCGCAATTTTTTGTATTTTTTGAATTTCAGGACTGTTCTTTGTAAGCGCTAAATTTTTAGCATCCTGGGGACTGAGTGCATAACCGGGTAAATAAAGCTCTGGAAAACCGATGAGTTGAGCGCCGTATTGTTTGGCTTTTTTTACCATGGTGACTAACTGTTTGAAGTTTGCGTTCATGGCTTGCTTTGTTCCACTGCGTCCCCAGTTTTGAAAGGAAGCGATTCTTAAACCTTCTCCAAAAGCAGGCGGTGTGTCATAGATGTTGAGTTTGTATTTGACGGAGTGCAGCCCCGTTTGAACTTGTTGTGAGTTTGCCGGACCCGCGGGTTGTAAAAGCCGGGCAGCAAAAGTTGTTGTACTGAAAAGAATGAAAATCGATATAAAAAGAGATTTGCAAAGTAAACGCATCCTATTGTTCCTCCTTGGTGAATGCCCCGAACGAAAAGCTTGATATAGGAATCAATAAAAATCAAAGAGAGATCAGGATTATTTATTAAAAACGTAGAAACTATATTTCTCGCGTCTCAAAACAACGCCGCATGGAGACGCGATAAATCGCGTCTCTACGTTTTGAAACACAAGCTACGTGATTTGTCTAACAGTCACTAGACAAATTTGTCTAGTGAGCATTAGACAAATTTGTCTAGTGATGTTACGGTCGTCTTGTTTGATCAAACAGGGGTATGCAAAATGGATTCACCAACATTTTTGAATCGTTATCAAATTCATAATCAATTTAGAGACAGTGCAAAGCAATTTAATCAACAAGATCCGCATTTGAACGCATTGTCGAAATTGAAGTATTCATACCATGCAGATTGGTGGTCTCTGATATCATTGAATATTCCTGGTATCTATATCCTGACGGGAGGCAGACAAGTCGGGAAATCTACTTCTTGCAAACAGTTGATTAGTTATTGTTTGAAAACAAAACAATTCGCGCCTGATCAAATTTTTTATTTACCCTGTGATGAAATTTACGATGCTCAAGAGTTTGGAAGAATTTTGCGTCTGTATTTTTCAAGCGTTTCTGACAAGCCTTTCCTTTTAATTATTGATGAAGTGACTTTTGTGCCTCATTGGGACAGAACCATCAAAGCGTTGGCCGATGAAGGTTATTTTACAAAGGGCTTATGTGTATTAACGGGCTCAGACAGCTTGATTTTGAAAGAAGCGGCCATGAGTTTTCCGGGAAGAAGAGGGCATGCTGCTAAGACTGATTTTCATCTTTATCCTTTGTCATTTCGTGAATATGTTCAGTTGATCAAGTCAAAAGGAAAGCTTAGTGACGCTACTTTGTTGACGTATTTCCAAAATTATCTTCGTTGTGGAGGGTATTTGCGCGCGATTAATGATCTTGCGGAGTACGGGGAAGTGACACCCGCAACGTTTATTACCTATGAACAATGGATTCGAGGTGATTTTTTAAAGCAGGGGAAAAATGAAGATACTTTATTAAATGTTTTAAAAGCGTTGTTGACCGTAGGCGTTTCTCAAATTTCGTATTCCGGTTTGACTCAAAAAATCGGGTTAATTAGTAAAGAAACGTTTATGGATTATTGTCGGTTACTGGAACGTATGGATGTGATGATCGTTCTGCAAGCATTTGATCAAAACAAGAAGCAAGGGTTTCCACGTAAAGCGAGGAAGTTTCATTTTTTTGATCCCTTTATCTATCACACCATTCAGAAATGGCTCGAAAATGAGGGGTATTTAAATGGTGTTTTATCAGAAAGTACTTTGGTTGAAGCCTGTGTTGCAAGTCAGTGTTATCGCTTAGGAAAAACATTTTATTTCAAGGGGCAACAAGGCGAAGTTGATGTCATTCGGTTCTTGGATAAGAAAAAAGTTCAAGCGATCGAAGTGAAATGGGGAGAAGAAGTGCGCCCTGCCGACCTGAAAACGCTGAAGCAATTCAAAAACAGTCTTCTGTTAACCAAATACAAAAGCGGCGAGATCGAAGGCATTCCCAGTATGACGGTCTATCGGTATTTGTATGAATGCAGTGAATGATGGTTGAACTGATGGATTAATCTATTTTCTAACGGTGGTGGACACGCTGAACATTTATCCATTCTGTACGATTAATTTGCAGGAATCAGCGAAAAGATTACAGCGTATAAAAAACCATTTAATTAGGAGTAGAAAAAACACTTATTAGAGCAGCTTTTCTGTACAGCATTAAAAAACAACAAGCGCATTCGCAATCTATTGGGTTGCCTATCCAATAAGTAAATACGTTAGGTAGTAGATCTATTTTTTTAGATAAACTAGCTAATTCTGAAATTTTTTCCCATTCAATCTGTCTTTCTCTAAATGGTTTATTGGCTGATTCAAACAGATAAAGCCCCGCGTGAAAATTTACCGAGTATTCATTATCAGCATTTAAAATTTTATGAAAATTATGCCAATACAAACCACGCGCGATTCTTATCAAAACTTTTTCAGTATCGTTAATGTATTTTTGAGGTATAGAGATTGCATGTTCAAAGGTATAAATCTCAGTTATTGAGTCTTGGACTAAAATTCTTGTTGAGTCTTTAAATGTGGAAAGTAAACGTGAATTTTTTTCAAGAGTTTTTTTGTATTGTTCTATTTGTTCTGGTTTATCTCTTTGCATTTGAATGACACAAAGATTCAAAATATGTTTCGCATTTTCATCTTGAACGTTGCACTCATTATTACATTTGTTGCAAGCCGGTACAGTTATTAACTGTGTTTTCCCCGTTTCTGAACTGGTGAACAAGCTTTTAGGCGGAATGTGGTCGCGAGTTTTATTTTTTTTATTCAACTCTGCGCCGCAATAAACACAAATTTCAGTTTTTTGTAATTTAGGCATTTTCCCTTCTATAGAATTTTTTTCAGTGAGTGAGTTGTGAGGCCTTTCATTAAATGACCTTCTTTTTCTAGGTATCATTTATTTTACTCCTGTAAATATTTGTATGTTTCTCAAATTAGATGCGGTATTCCTCCTAATCGCCCTTGTAGGTAGAGTTTTTGTAAATTTTTGTCATAACGTATTTTGTATTTGCTGAAAGAATTGAGGTAAGTCGCACCCAAATTGTCTCGTTCTGTTATCCATATTTCATCTCGGCGCAGTAATTGTTGTTCCATTAGAGAAAGGTTGTGAGTGGTGAACAGGAGCTGTGTTTGAGATGCGGAGGCACGAGAATCAAGGAATTGCTCTAATAATTGTCGAATCAATATAGGATGCAAGCAGCGGTCAATTTCATCAAAGAGATAAACGTTTTTGGATTTTGATGAAAAAAGATCAATAAAGGCGGGCAGTACATCAATTAAACGTTGTGATCCGTCAGATTCTTGCGGCATTTCAAATTCAATTTCTGTTCCGTCTACCTTTTGATGAATGGTAACTAATTTTTTAACAATCAATTTTCCTTTTTGTCGTGTGACCAAAAATTTTTCGTTAAACGGTTCTCCAAAAATTCGAACTGTTTCTCCTTCCTTTAAATTTTCATTTAATTTTTGTATGAGTTCACTAGGGAGTGTTTCAAGAGGAACCCTCTTTTCTCCTAGGCGAGAGATACCTGTATCTAATTGAGCAAGCTTGTTGTTTATTTCAGTCCCAAAAAGTTTTTCAAATGCACCAAAACGGGTGTCTGGAGCAATCAGAATGAGATTATTTTTAAACCAATCATAGATTGGCTTTAGTGAGGTGACGTTTTGAGAGACAGCATTCGTTAAAAAGAGTTGATTATCTCGAGTTCCTTGAGCAACAAATCTCAAAAAATTTTTCTTATCTTCAGTCTTTTCGAACGCATCAATAAACTCTTGCGTTAGGTCTATTTTGTTACTTTGTCGTTTGAAGAGTGTTTGTTCATTATCCCTTCCGATTTCAATCAATTTTTCTTCTTGAACGATTTTTTGGGTTACGGAAAAAGTGTATTCATACATTTTTTCATCAATGCACAACTCTAAAGAAAAACGAGATGGTTTTTTTTCATAAGTATCGTCTAATAAAAAATATTTTCTTTGAATTGCTATATCGGGTTTTGTGCCGTTCACAATTAAATCGCGCACAAACGCTATGGCTTTAAAGAGATTTGTTTTTCCAGAGGCATTGCCTCCAAACACGGCTGCGATAGGCAAGATATTTGTTTCGTATTTATTTTGTTTGATCAAATGTTCTCGATGTTGACGCTCTGGACTGGCGATCATTGAAAAAGTTACAGAATCACGAAATGACATCCAATTTTCAATTGAAAAACGAATTAACATAATTTCCTCCAAAAGAGATTTAATCTCGCTATTATCTAATAAATTGTCAAATTATCAATCAAAATTTGAAATGAAAGAGAAAAAAGCTCGTTTAATCTGATTTTTATTGTTGAGAAAAGTAGGTGGAATCTGCTTTTATGTATATATCCACTCAATCCAAGCGGGGAGCATTGGAAAGTAGAGGGCTAAGCGGATGGGGGCTTTTGATATTTTTTGCATTAGGCGGGCGTAGGTTTCGAGTTGATCTTGGTAGCGAGCTTTTTCTTTCTCTACATCTCCTTGGTTGGTTTTGAAATCGATGATCCATCTTGTTCCGTTTTCGTCGATGAAAGTGCGGTCGATGATGTATTTCTTTGCTTGTCCGTTTTGCACTGTTGATAATGCGTACTCTGAATATGCATCGCGATGTGGTGACAAAATCCATTGTCCTTTTGGATCTTGACGCATGTTCGATAGGGCCTTTTCTATC
>JAHJDF010000028.1 GCA_018812595.1 Gammaproteobacteria bacterium | reverse complement strand
TTTTTATAATCACCGAAGGCCGCATCAAGGATTAGGTGGTTTGTCCCCAGCGGATATTTATTTGGCTGGTTTTTAAAACTGAGGAGAAATAAGGCCTCTTAATTTAACGAATTTTTTGTCTTGACGAAGGGGACCACCATAGTTAGTAAAAAAATATCGAATCTTTGAGGGCCTGTGGCAGGATTGCTTCAAACTGATGCAAACACAGGAAGATCCATGAACATCATCATTTGTAGTACGAATTACGCGCCTGAATTGATTGGAATTGGTAAATACAACACGGAGATGGCCGAATGGTTGGTGGTGCAGGGACACCAAGTGACGATTATTACCGCTGTTCCGTTTTATCCCGCCTGGAAGAGAGCTTCCGATTATTCTGCTTGCAGTTATCGCAAGGAAACAATTCATGGCGTCACCGTTTGGCGTTGCCCTTTGTATGTGCCGAATCAAGCCTCCGGGTGGCGACGCATCTTGCACCTTCTTACGTTTGGCTTGAGTAGCTTTCCGATCATTTTGTCTCGCATCTTTTCTCGTCCCGATGTCGTTTTTTTGGTTGAACCTCCTTTGGTATGCGCCCCTGCAGCATGGTTGTTAGCGCGTTTATCGCGAGCAAAAGCGTGGTTGCATGTTCAAGATTTCGAAGTGGATGCCGCGATTGAAATGAAGATGCTCCCGAAGATGTTGCAACCTATGGCGTTGTGGTTTGAACAAATCATCCTGCGTCGTTTCGATCGCGTTTCAACGATTTCAGAAAACATGCGTGAACGCTTGCTGAGTAAAGGCGTCGATGCAAAGAAAGTGAGACTGTTTCCCAATTGGGTGGATGTGCAGAGAATCTATCCTTTGGATCGCCCCAGTGAAATGAGGCAGGAGCTGGGCTTATCCGATGATCAGATGGTGGCGCTGTATTCCGGAAATATGGGCGCGAAACAAGGGATCGAAACCATCGTTCAAGTAGCACATTTATTGCAAGATACCCCAAATATTCAATTTGTGCTGTGTGGCGAAGGAGCGGTGAAGACAAAGCTTGTGCACATGGCGCAAGAGTTATTGAACATTCGCTTTCTTCCTTTGCAACCGTTCGACCGTTTGAATGAATTGCTTAATTTGGCGGACATTCATCTGTTGCCTCAATTAGCCAATACCGCTGATTTAATCATGCCGTCGAAATTAACTGGCATGCTTGCGAGCGGCCGGCCCATCGTTGCAACAGTGGCGCCTCACACGCAGATTGCAGGTGTGGTCAAATCCTGTGGCACGGTTGTTGCGCCAGGAGATGAAGAGGCATTGAAAGCAGCTATCTTGTCCTATGCGAACAACCGCGATTTACGGATTCAAAAGGGAAAAGCCGCCCGTCATTTAGCAATGGAAATTGACCGACAAAAAGTGCTGCAAGAAGCATGGGAATGACCAAAAAGGCGCGACCAATATGTGTTGGCAATTCAACTCAAAAACAAAAAACTGGTGTTGGTATTCGTATTGAGATTTTTCAAAGGCTCAAGTAAAACGCGTTATTCACAGGGATGGTGATTATGAAAATTTTTCAAAAGCCGGTGAGAAATCAAACCGATGAAAATGATCATGTGTCTTCTCAAGTGCGTACTTCCTATGCTCACATGGATCGTGATGCGGTTTTAAAAGCGTTTCATTCACGGGGTGAAGGGCTTTCTGAAAGAGAAGCTTATCGACGATTCGATCAGTACGGCCCCAATGCAATCGCTCAAGAAAAACGACAATCAGTGCTTTCACGTTTGTGGAGCAATCTTACTAATCCTTTGGTGGTGATGTTGGCGCTGATCGGTGTCGTTTCTTTTTTTACGAACGATGTAAGAGCGACTGTGATTATTTTTGTGATGCTCGTGATCGGTGTGGCATTGCGCTTTTTTCAGGAACTGCGTGCAGATCATGCAGCCGAAGCATTGCGCGCTATGGTACGGAATACTGCAACGGTTGTTCGAGCAGGTCATGAACGAGAGGTTGCGCTCGAGTTTCTTGTGCCGGGGGATGTGATTCGGTTGTCCGCGGGGGACATGATTCCGGCGGATGTGCGTATATTGGAAGCAAAAGATCTGTTTGTGAATCAATCGGCTTTAACGGGTGAATCGATGCCTGTTGAAAAAAAAACTTTGCTTGAAACAGTTTTGTCGTCTGTCGAAAGCAATTCTTTAGCGCTAAGCAATCTTTGTTTTATGGGCTCCAATGTTGTCAGTGGTTCGGCAGTCGCCGTAGTTTTAGTCACAGGAAAAAACACCTATTTTGGGACGTTGTCTGCACACATCACTCATGCGCGAGAGAAGACGAGCTTTGATAAAGGAGTCGATCAACTCACGTGGTTCATTATTCGCGTGATCGCTGTGACTGTTCCTTTGGTTTTTCTGATTAATGGATGGGTGAGGCACGATTGGGTCGAAGCTTTCTTGTTTGCTTTAGCCGTTGCGGTTGGATTAACCCCTGAAATGCTTCCGATGATTGTATCGGTGAATTTAGCAAAGGGTGCTTTGAAGTTGGCGAAGAAGAAGATCATCGTGAAGCGACTGAATTCGATTCAAAACTTTGGGGCAATGGATGTGTTGTGTACGGATAAAACAGGCACGTTGACGCAAGGGAAAATTGTTTTGGAGCGTCATCTGGATGTGAATGGCGATTCAAGCGATCAAGTTTTGCATTACGGATATCTCAACAGTTATCACCACACGGGATTGAAAAATTTGCTTGATGAAGCAATTTTGGATCACGAGGAATTGGAAGAGAGGCTCAAAGCGAAAGCACGGTATCGCAAGATTGATGAAGTGCCTTTTGATTTCGTGCGACGCCGTATGTCGGTCATTGTTGAAGACGAAACAGGGCTCAATACGTTAATTTGTAAGGGAGCTGTCGAGGAGATTATCAACCAGTGTAATCGTGTGGAAGTGAATGGCCGCATTGAGGCGATGTCGGATGTGTGTGCAGAGGAAAGTCGTGCGCTGGTGAATCAATTAAATGCGGATGGTTTTCGTGTCATTGCGTTGAGTTATAAACAAATGCCAGGGGCATCCGATGCGCTTGTTTATTCTGTGCAAGATGAATCGGATCTAATTTTATTGGGTTTTTTGGCTTTTTTAGATCCGCCGAAAGAGACGGCTGCCGAAGCTTTGCAGTTGCTCCGAGGTCTTGATGTCGATGTCAAAATTTTGACGGGTGATAACGAGATTGTGACGTCTTATATCTGTAGGGAAGTAGGTATCCCTGTTGAATCGGTGATGTTAGGGCCGATGATTGAGTCGATGAGTGATGATGAATTAGCGATCGCTGTGAAGTGCACTAGTGTTTTTGCACGATTAGCTCCGCTTCATAAAGAACGTATTATTCGATCGCTTCAAGTACAAGGACATGTCGCCGGATTTTTAGGGGACGGCATTAATGACGCGCCCGCGTTGAAAGCCGCTGATATTGGGATCTCTGTTGATAGTGCGGTGGATATCGCAAAAGAATCGTCTGATCTCATTATGTTAAAAACGAGTTTGCTGACGCTCGAGCAGGGGATTCGTGAAGGCCGACGCGTGTTTGGGAATGTCGTCAAATACGTAAAGATGGCGGTGAGTTCAAATTTTGGAAACATTTTAAGCATCGTGGGCGCGAGCGCTTTCCTGCCTTTTCTACCGATGCTGCCGATTCAGATTTTAATCAATAACTTGCTTTACGATTTTTCTCAGACGGCAATTCCAACGGATACGATCGATCAGGAATGGTTGGCAAAACCGCGTAAGTGGGAGATTGGTAATATTCGATGGTTTGTTTTTCTCATTGGACCGATTAGTTCGATCTTTGATTACGTCACGTTTTTTATTTTGCTCTATGTGTTTCATTGCTGGACGAACCCCGCCATGTTTCATACGGGATGGTTTCTCGAATCTGTTTTTTCGCAAACCTTGATTATCCATGTGATACGGACCAATCAGGTTCCTTTTTTGAAGAGCTTTGCGAGTTGGCCCTTAACGGTTGTGTCGGTGTTGATGTTGTTCGTTGCAACCTGGCTAACGAAGTCCTCTTTTGCTGCTTCACTTGGGTTTGTGAAAATGCCATCAGAATTCTGGTGGTTATTAATTGGGATTTTGGTGGCCTATTTGTCCTTGACGCAACTTGTTAAAAGTTGGTTTGTTCATCGATTTGGTGAAGGGTGAGGTGCGGTGCCCCTGCGGCAACTGTATCGTCATGCCCGCTTTCACGGGCATCCAGAGCCCGCCTACGCGGGAATGACTGTGCGGGGATGACAAAACGTGCGGATTGCAACAGGCCCATTCAAAGCGCCTATCTCTTGTGAATTTGAGATAAGCTTATAGAAACGTCAACCAAGTACAGGGTTCATGAAATGAAAAAATTGGAATGCATGGCGGTTGTATTAAGGCCCACTGAGAAGTTTTTAGTTTGGATTAATGGTTTGCCTAATGCGGAAGTGGAATTGTCTCGTGACGATATCTGTGCGGACTGTACGGCGGTTTTAATTCCTGTTTTTAAAACGAAGCTCGAAACAGAAGAGTATTTGCGTGAAACTTATTTGGCTCTTTTTAACAACGAACTTCATTCTTGGGATCAGAACCGTGCGAATTGGCCAACGGATATGACCTTCGAAAATTTTCTAGAAATGTTTGATCTGAAATTTCATACCTTGGTTTATACGATGTTGTAAGCCGTGATAAATCGCGTTTTTGCGTTTGTCTTAAAATCTTTTTCTCTTCATGCCGCGCTGATGAATGATGTGGGTTGCAATTTCCTCGATCGAAAAACGAGTTGTATTTAAATACGTAATGTAATGTTGTTTAAATAGATCTTCAGCTTGTTGGCACTCTACTTGGCATTGTTTGCTGGATGCATAACGACTATCCGGTCGACGCTGCGCTCGAATCTCCTGCAAGCGATCTTCTTGAATCGTGAGTCCAAACAATTTGGATTGATACGGTTGTAGGGGTTTTGGAAGGGTGTATGTGTGTAAATCTTCTTCTGTAATGGGATAGTTCGCTGCCAATACTCCGAACTGCAATGCTAAATATAAGCACGTCGGCGTTTTTCCTGAACGCGAGATGCCTGTCAAAATGATTTCTGCTTGATCGTAATGTTTGGTTCCACCGCCGTCGTCCGTCAAAAGAGCAAAATTAATTGCTTCGATACGAGAGGCGTAAGTGTTTTCGTCTTTTACTGCATGCGAAAGACCAATGTTTTTTTTGTGTTTTTCTTGCAATGCCTGTTCCAGTTGCGGAAGGAAGGTTTCGAAAGAGTCCAGCATGATGGCTTTTGTGTTTCGAATGATTTTCCGAATCTCTGGGTCGACAAGGCTTGAAAAAATCAACACGTTTTTACAATCGTTCTTGCAGTACCACTGAATCGTTTGTGCTGCTTGGTGCGCTTTTTCGACAGTATTGATATAGGGCAAGGTTATTCTTTCAGCATCCATGTAGTTAAACTGAGTTAATAAACTATTGCCCAACGTTTCAATGGTTAGGCCCGTGCTATCAGAAATGAAAAATAGAATTTTTTTCATGATGAACGTCCTTGCATAACAAACAATAATTGAAATTATATCGGCTTAGGTGTTTTGGGTCGTGGGGCAAGGGCAGATATTATTCGTAAGCGGTTTATCAATAAGGGATGTTTCTTTAGAGGGAAAAAATGATGAAAAATGTTATTTGGTTCAATCAGCTGGGTATGGACGACGTGAAAACCGTTGGAGGTAAAAACGCGTCTTTAGGAGAAATGATCCAGCATTTAAGCGGTATGGGGCTGCAAGTTCCTATGGGCTTCGCAACAACCGCGGATGCCTATAAAAAATTCATTGCGCAGAAAGGGTTGGGCCAAAAGATTCATCGTATTTTAGGTGATCTTAACGTTGCAGATATCGATGCTTTAAAACAAGCGGGAGCTGAGATTCGGCAATCCATTAGGGATACGCCTTTTTTGTCGGATTTTGAAGCAGACCTCGAAGCGGCTTACAACAAATTACTCACCTTAAATCAGAATAAAGATGTGTCTGTTGCTGTGCGTTCATCTGCAACGGCCGAAGACTTACCGGATGCTTCTTTCGCTGGGCAGCAGGAGACGGTTTTAAATGTCTCTGGTCTTTCAGAGCTTATGCAGGCCGTTAAAGTTGTTTTTGCCTCTTTGTTTACGGATCGAGCGATTGCTTATCGTGTGCATCATGGTTTTGCTCATGATCAAGTGGCTTTGTCGGCCGGTATTCAATACATGGTGCGCAGTGATTTAGGCGGTAGCGGTGTGGCTTTTAGCTTAGACACGGAATCTGGATTTAGAGATGTGGTCTTTATCACTGCAGCCTATGGATTGGGTGAGACGGTTGTTCAGGGGGAGGTGAACCCGGATGAGTACTATTTATATAAGCCGAATTTAGCTGCGAATCGACGCGCTATTCTAAGAAAAAATTGTGGGACGAAAGCAATTAAAATGGTTTATGCCGCGCCAGAAGAAAACCTGAATAGTTACGTCAAAAAGGTGCCCGTAGAGCCTGAAAATCAATTGAAATTTGTTTTAAATGACAGTGAGTTACATGAATTAGCTAAAGCGATTGTTTTAATTGAAAAACATTACGATCGACCGATGGATGTCGAGTGGGCGAAGGATGGTTTGGATGATCGTTTGTATATTGTACAAGCTCGCCCGGAAACGGTGACAAGCCGCGTTACGTTTGGGGGGTTGATGCAATATATTTTGAAAAAAACAGGCCCTGTGATTGTAGAAGGCAGAAGTATTGGGCAGGCAATTGGGCAAGGAACATCGCGTTTACTGGAAGATGTTTCCGAGATGGATAAGTTGCAACCTGGCGATGTGTTGGTAACCGATATGACAGATCCCGATTGGGAGCCCATTATGAAAAAGGCGTCTGCGATTGTGACCAATCGGGGAGGACGTACGTGTCATGCGGCGATTGTAGCTCGTGAGCTAGGGATTCCTGCCGTTGTTGGAACGCAAGATGCAACGGATCGTGTTCAAGACGGCATTGATGTGACTGTTTCATGTGCTGAGGGTGATACGGGTTACGTGTATGAAGGGTTGTTGCCGTTTGAGGTTAAGCAAACAGATATAGGGACTATGCCGAAAATTCCGACAAAAATTATGTTGAATGTGGCGAATCCTGACTACGTTTTTTCGGCACGGTCGGTGCCTAATCACGGAGTGGGATTGGCGCGTTTAGAATTCATTATCAATAAAATGATTGGGGTTCATCCCAATGCTTTGTTGTCTTTTGATCGTTTGCCCGACGAGCTAAAAAATAAAATAGAAAAGAAAGTTTCTTGTTATAACAATCCGTTAGAGTTTTATGTTGAGAAACTATGTGAAGGTATTTCCACCATTGCTGCAGCGTTTTATCCGAACCCTGTCATTGTTCGCACCTCTGATTTTAAGTCGAATGAATACGCTAATTTATTAGGAGGCGATTTGTATGAGCCACATGAAGAGAATCCAATGCTTGGGTTTCGAGGAGCGTCGCGATACTTGGATGCTTCGTTTCGAGAGTGTTTCAAGTTGGAGTGCTTGGCCCTGAAAAAAGTGAGAGAGGAATTGGGGTTTACGAATGTGTGGGTCATGATTCCTTTTACGCGCACGGTGGAAGAGGGAAAGCGTGTTGTCGATTTGTTAGCAGAGAATGGGTTGAAGCGCGGAGAGAATGATCTCAAGGTGATTATGATGTGTGAGATTCCATCGAATGCTGTGTTAGCAGAACAGTTTTTAGAGCATTTCGATGGTTTTTCCATTGGTTCTAATGACTTGACGCAGTTAACTCTTGGGTTGGATCGAGATTCCTCGTTGGTAGCTTCGTTGTTTGATGAACGCAATGAGGCCGTAAAATATTTTCTGAGGTTGGCGATTCAAACTTGTAACAGGTTAGGAAAATACATTGGTATTTGTGGTCAAGGACCTTCTGATTACCCTGATTTAGCCGTGTGGCTGTTAGAGCAAGGTATCGGCAGTATGTCGTTAAATCCAGATAGCGTGGTGAAAACTTGGCTTCATCTTGCGGAAATGACGAAGGCTTGATTGTATGTTTCTCCGTCATTTCTAGCTGCTTGCTGGAATCCAGAAGATATATCAATTCTGGATCTCCGCTTTCGCGGGGATGACGATTGGTGACGCGGGGATGACTAAATTGGCGAATTGCAGCACGCCCTAAATTTATTGTAGAAATGAAAAAGCCAGCTTAAAAAGCTGGCTTTTTTGTTGGCTCCCCGAGACGGGCTCGAACCGCCGACCCAGTGGTTAACAGCCACTTGCTCTACCGACTGAGCTATCGGGGAAAAAGGCGCGCATTCTAGTAATCGCATTAAAACCGAGTCAAGAAATTCCTTTTTTTATTCAGGGTTTGATTTGTTTTTATAGTTTGTTAAATGCTTGGTTTTGCGTTTGCTCTAAAGGGAAGGGCTTCAGATGACTTTTCTAACCATTTCATAAATGGCAATACGGATTTGTCTTCGACTACTAGTTGTCCATTCTCTGTAACAGAGCAGATGATGCCCATTTCGGTGAGTTCTTCTGCTAGCGCGGTGACGTCATTGGCTCTTTTTTTGAAGGTAATAATAAGACGTTGTGTTCCATTACACGTTTCCGTCATGCTGCAAGAGATCGTGGTTGGGAGGTGTTTTAAAACTTGTCCAGGAATGGCAAGAGGTCCAAACAATTCAGGAGAATAGGAGGAGGATGGCATAAAAGGGTCCTTGTTTATAATTGGTTTTTATTGTTGTAATTATTTTTACCTTTCAAATTGTATAAGAATTTTTTTGAAGATAAACATATTGCTGAACGCGAGTACGGCTCATTTGGATTAATCTTCTTTTTGTAGTTGATCCAAGGCTGGGGCGTCCATTGGGACAACAGAGGAGATGGAATGTTTATAGACTAATTGGATGACGGAATTATTCTTGAGTAGGATGATGTATGGGTCGTAATTAATGATCTTCCCTTTTAGTTGAATGCCGCTTTTCAAAAAAACAGAAACGGGCAATTTGTTTGTTTTCATTAAGTCGAAAAACGTGTCTTGTAATTCATTCTTGTTATTCATTTGTTTTCCTTTTTGTGGTTAGAAGATCGAGCTTGAAAACTTACTGTTCAAGTTGTTCAAAAATCGTCTAAAAGTTTGGCAAAGTGTTTGGGGTTCGGCTAAGCAGAAATGCTTATAATTTTGTAGGAAAGTTGCTATATAAATAATAACTAATAATGTAAGGTATTTATCGCTACTTAATGAAAAATAAAAGGTTTTGACGTTTTTTTGTTTAATTATTCTGTTGTATTTTATTCGCTCAATTTATGTGTTGTATTGAGAAAAGGTCAAAAAGAACGTTTCCAACAAACCTGCTTATAATGTTTCCATTCTGAGGTTTTATACTGATTTTTATGATGCAAAAAAAATTCGAATTGATTTCAACCTTTCAACCAGCAGGGGATCAACCGGCTGCTATTCGTGTTCTAACAGATGGGCTCTTGCAAGGTTTGTTGCGTCAAACGTTATTAGGAGTCACAGGTTCCGGTAAGACGTTCACGATGGCTCATGTCATTCAAGCGTGTCAGCGCCCCACGATGATTATTGCCCCCAATAAAACTTTAGCTGCCCAGCTGTACGGAGAGATGCGGGATTTTTTCCCTAACAATGCGGTTGAGTACTTTGTGTCTTATTACGATTACTACCAACCTGAAGCCTATGTTCCAGCGAGCGATACCTATATAGAAAAAGATGCGTCTATTAATGATCACATTGAACAAATGCGCTTGTCGGCAACCCGAGCTTTGTTAGAGCGTCGAGACACAATTATTGTGGCAACGGTTTCTGCTATTTACGGATTAGGAGATCCTGAGTCTTACCTCAGCATGGTGATGCATTTAAAAAAAGGCGATGCGGTTGATCAACGTTGGATATTAAGGCGCTTGGCTGAATTACAGTACACGCGTAACGATGTTGATTTGCATAGAGCTACTTATCGTGTGCACGGGGATGTGATTGATATTTTTCCTGCAGAGTCTGAACGTGATGCTGTGAGGATCGAACTTTTTGAAAATGAAATTGAACGTATTTTGTATTTTGATCCGTTAACAGGGAAAACGCTTCGAGAAACTCCGCGCATTACCGTTTATCCAAAGACACATTTTGCAACCCCGCGGCACCTTTTGCTGGACGCTGTTGAAAAAATAAAAACAGAACTGACAGAAAGGCTAGATGACTTACGAGCACTTAATAAATTAGTAGAAGCACAACGTTTGGAACAGAGGACTCGTTTTGATCTTGAGATGTTGCTTGAGCTGGGATATTGCTCGGGCATCGAAAATTATTCACGATATTTGTCCGGGCGCGCCGCAGGGGAGCCACCTCCCACTTTGTTTGATTACTTATCCGATGATGCTTTGCTCATTTTGGATGAATCGCATGTCACGATTCCACAATTAGGCGCGATGTATCGCGGCGATCGTTCGCGTAAAACGACTCTGGTGGAGTATGGCTTTCGTTTGCCTTCTGCATTGGACAACCGACCGATGAAGTTTGAAGAGTTTGAACGAAAGATGCCGCAAGCTGTTTTTGTTTCGGCGACTCCTGGACCTTATGAAATGCAATATTCCGATCAGATTGCCGAACAAGTCGTACGACCAACAGGGCTGTTAGATCCTGAAGTAGAGATTCGACCTGTTGCAACTCAAGTGGATGATTTATTGTCTGAAGCAAATCAGCACTCAAAGGTTAATGAGAGAGTGTTAGTGACAACATTAACAAAACGGATGGCTGAAGATTTGACGGAATATCTCGCGGATCATGGAGTGCGCGTGAAATATTTGCATTCTGATATCGATACAGTCGAGCGTGTTGAAATTGTGCGTGATTTGCGATTAGGAAAGTTTGATGTGTTGGTTGGGATTAATTTGCTTCGAGAAGGATTGGACCTTCCAGAGGTTTCTTTGGTTGCGATTTTGGATGCAGATAAAGAAGGGTTTTTACGTTCAGATCGTGCTTTGATTCAAACGATCGGTCGTGCAGCGCGTCATCTCCATGGGAAAGCAATTTTATATGCGGATTCAATCACGCCGTCTATGCAAAGAGCGTTAGATGAAACCGAGAGACGCAGGGAAAAACAAAAAAGTTACAATCTCGAACACGACATTTCTCCTCAAGGGATCAAAACGGCAATTAAAGACATTATGGAAGGGGCTTATGCGCATAAAAAAGCAACGACGTTGAGAGTGCAAGAAATGGACGAGTTGTTTTATTCTCCAAAAGAAATTGTTCAAAGGATTCAAAAGTTAGAACACCAAATGTATGAGCATGCGCATCATTTAGAGTTTGAAGAAGCGGCACAATTGAGGGATCAAATCTCACATCTAGAAGAACTCTTAAAAGAAACGTAGCAACTGTATCGTCATCTTCGCGAAAGATAAGGATATAGGTCCATTCGGTTATTCCCGCTTCGATGTAGATCCAGATTTAATATATCTCTCTTCTGGATTCCCGCTTTCGCGGGAATGACGGAAGTTTTATAGACGAGCGGCAGGTAGGTCGAAACGAATAATCGTTGGATCTGTTGTCCAGAATGTGTTGGTTGATGGATTGAAGTAACAACCATTCTTTTCAAGAAATTCTGTGAAGTCGTCTAGAAAGTTAGGCGCGGACAACATGGCGCTAATGGCATTGACATCTAATCCAATGATGTTTGGGTCAGGAGAGAAATGATTGATTTGCTCTAAAGTAAAAGTTCCTCCGAGATTGCTAATCACTTCTGGATCCATCCATTGATTTGCCCAATTGACTTGGGACATTGATTTCAATCCTTTGGAATTCATCAAGGAATAAATCACACTCAGTAGGGCAATCATTGCAAGTTCTTTATAGGAATGAGCGTTCTTGTGGATTTCGTTAAAGTGTTGAATAGCTAATTTACGCTCGTAACTGCTAAGCTTTTTATCCGAGATTCTGCGTTCTGCTTTTTTTATTATTTTCCTGATTTGTTGTTTTGTGTCTTTGTTACGTTTTTCTGCTTGTTTGCGACGTAACGTTTTATCGATTTTTTCTTCTATAGGGTGGTTGAAAATAGAATGTTCACCTAAATGGCCTTTAAAGAAGTTAGAGGCTTTTTTAATTGTGCGTAGTGAATAGCGTGCACTGACGCGCCCCGATGTGCTTCCTCCAGTGGAATCATCGTCTGAGTCGTCTTGTTCATTAAGAATCTGTGTTGAATGTTTGGAATAATCGTGAGAGCAATACAGCCCCTGCCCACGATGCATAGCATGGCCATCATAGCCATTTACTGCTTGCTTGTGTGGCGTTGAAGTTAATTCTGTATCGTTTACAGGATTGATTACACTATTCCACTCTAACATCCCATCAACCTCCCTTTTGATGACCATTAGCTGAAACTAGGGCGCATTCTGCTTGAAGGCGATGGGCCAAGTAAATCCTGAATGGGCTGTGCTTGTTGTGGAAATCTCTTGGAATGAAAAATAATCGTTCCTCTTTCTCTAAAGTAAGTGATTGACTATTTCACATAACCCTTCAAAAAATAGAGAGTTTTTTTTGAGCAAGTTTTTTTTGGGAGGTGACGAAATTATAAAGGGTTAGTGCTTCTTTCTTTTTTTAAACGTCGAAATTAAATATAACCATTTGATTATTAGCTCTTTTGCGCCATTGGTTTAGGAGGCGGGTTTTTTTCGATTTTGTCTAAAATAAATCACAACTGGATCTCTTTTAAGATCTCTATTGGGTATTTTATCCCAGCTAAATAATCGTTAATACAACGTAAAACCATATTACTACGAAGCATATCTTTTTTTGATTCTAAGAAGGCTAATGTAACCCATTGATTTTCAACTATTTCTTTGTCTAGCCGTTTGTCGGTTATGTAACGTATGGGTTCTACGGCAAAACAGAAGCGTACGTAAGAGGTGTTATTCAAGGGACTGTGGTATTGATAAATCCCGACGAAACGAGTGATTTTTGTAATCCAACCGGTTTCTTGAGGACTTCTCGGTGCAGGGCTTCGAGGATTGTTTCGCGAGGCCTGAGGTGTCCCGCAGGCTGATTGTATAGGATGCGACCGTCTTCCTTTTCTTTTACTACTAAGAAGCGATTTTCTTTTTCGATGATCGCTGCAACGGTGATGTGAGGATGATGAGTCGAGGTGTCAGACATAAGTCAATCCTTTTAAAATGCGATTGAAAAATCAGGAAACTCTATCCATTGAGCAGATTCTTGGGTGACTTGTGTGACTTTTGCTAGTAAGGGGCCTTTCCAAAGCCATTGTTCAAGCATTTCGAGTTGTGCCTTATCGCCACAGGCGTAAACCTCGACACGTCCGTCAGAGCTATTCTTTACCCAACCGGAGAGCTTTAGCGATACGGCTTTTTCTTTTACAAATTTTCTGAACCAAACGCCTTGGGTTCTTCCTGATATGAAATAGTGCAGACAAACTTTTGACATCCCTGTTTCCTGTCGATTAGTTCGATTGATAAGGATTTTTAAAACCTAGTTTTTTTAATAACTGTATTTCTTTTGTTTCCATTCGCTTGGCATTTTCTTCGTCGTTGTGTGTATAGCCTTGCAGATGCAAGCATCCATGAATTATTAAATGAGCCCAATGAGCTATTAGCTCTTTCTTTTGCGCGATCGCTTCTTTTTTGACGACACTGGCGCAAACGGCTAAGTCTCCAAGGATCGGAACATTTTCTTCATCCACAACATCTTCATAGGGAAAGGAGAGAATGTTGGTGGGATTATCCACCTTTCGGAATTGGTGGTTTAACGATTGAATTTCTTTTTCTCCAACAATCCGTACCCCGATTGCACCTTTTTTTCGTCGTGCAGAAAAAACCAATGCTGCCCATTGTTCTAGTTCTTCATGAGAAGGAACGTGTGCTTTTGTAACATTTTGAATGTTAACTTGAATGCTCATCAACCGACTCCTATAAAAACGTGTCTACTTAGAGAATTCTCTTTGTTCAGATGCCGCATATGCTTCGACGATTTTTTGTACTAAAGGATGTCTAACGACATCGCTTGCATTAAATAAAGTAAAACTGATATCCGGAATGCCTTTTAGTACGTCAATGACTTGCAAAAGCCCGGATTGTTTTTTGTGGCTTAAATCAATTTGCGTAATGTCGCCCGTGATGACGGCTTTTGAACCAAACCCTATGCGCGTTAAAAACATTTTCATTTGTTCTGTGGTCGTGTTCTGACTCTCATCAAGAATAATGAAGGAATCGTTCAACGTTCGACCTCGCATATAAGCTAAAGGCGCAATCTCAATCGTATTGGTCTCTAGGAGCTGATTAACCTTTTCACACCCTAAAAATTCGTACAACGCGTCGTAAAGAGGCCGTAGATAAGGATCAACTTTCTGGCTCAAATCACCGGGTAAAAAACCTAATTTTTCACCTGCTTCAACTGCAGGGCGGACCAAAATAATGCGCCTGACTTTTTCATGCTCTAAAGCATTCACCGCACACGCAACGGCTAAATATGTTTTTCCGGTCCCAGCAGGACCGATGCCGAAGTTAATGTCATGAGCAAGAATGCGATTCAAGTAGAGGGCTTGATTTTGATTGCGCGCTTGGATTAAACCGTGTTTTAAATGCACGCTGATGTGCTTCTTTGTTTTTATAGAAGCATTGTCTTGAGTTTCGCTATAAAGCATTAGATGTACTTCCTCCATTGGAATCATTTGTTTTTTTACCGCCAGGGCATACAGCTTTTCGATAATAGTTTGTGCAATTTCTATGGCTTTTTTTTCTCCTTGAACCGTGAACAAAAAACCTCGATTGTTGACCACCACCGACAATTTTTTTTCGATGTGTTTAAGAATTTCGTTTTGTGTTCCGAGCGTTTTTAGCAAACGGGAGTTGTCTTCAGGAGATAATTGGAATTGCAACGACTGATACGATTTCATACTTTTCCACGCAACGAATTTTGCAACGCTTCTGTAATTTCAACGTCTACCCATTGGCCAATCCATTTTTTATCACCAACGAAATAGAGCGTTCGATGATTGTCCGTTCTTCCGACCAGTTTTTTTGGGTTTTTATGAGACACGTGAGTTACCAATACTTTTTCTACTTTTCCAACCATCTGTTGATTGATTTCTAACGTGTATGCATCGAGCAACGTTTGTAATTTTTTTAACCGTTCTTTCTTTGTTTTTAAATCGACATCGTCAGGCAATCGCGCAGCCGGTGTGCCGGGGCGAGGACTATAAATAAAGCTAAAAGAATGATCAAAGTGCACGTCTTGTACCAACTGCATCGTTTGTTCGAAATCGTCTTCGGTTTCCCCCGGAAAGCCGACAATGAAATCAGAGGCAATGCTTATGTTCGGACGAATCAAGCGCAACTTTTGGATCTTCGCTTTGAATTCTGCAGTTGTGTATTTGCGACGCATGAGTTCCAAAATGCGATCGGAACCGCTTTGGACAGGCAAATGCAAATGGCTGGCGAGTGCAGGAATTGTTGCATACATATTGATTTGCCGATCTGAAAAAGCATTCGGATGTGAAGAAATAAAACGAATGCGATCGATGTCGGGAATCTTCGCTACTTGTTCTATTAAATCGGCTAGATCGCTTGTTGCACTGCGATAGTTATTGACGTTTTGTCCGAGCAAAGTGATTTCATGCACTCCTTGCTTGGCCAGCGTCTCGATTTCTTTCAGCACATCCAATACAGGGCGGCTGAATTCTCGGCCCCTTGTGTAAGGCACGATGCAGTAGCTACAAAAGTTATTACAGCCTTCCATGATAGAAACATATGCCGTAGGCCCTTCGACACGTGGGTCCGGCAAGTTGTCGAACTTTTCTATCGCGGGGAAAGAAATATCGACTGCTTTTTGTTGTTGTTCTTCAACAGCTTTAATGAAGGAGGGCAATCGATGGAGCGTTTGTGGACCAAAAACAATGTCGACATAAGGGGCGCGACGGATGATGTTTTTACCTTCTTGACTGGCAACACAGCCTCCAACACCGATGATTAGATGTGGCTTGGATTGTTTCATTTGTCGCCACCGCCCCAAATCTGAAAACACTTTTTCTTGTGCTTTCTCGCGGATAGAACAGGTATTCAATAAAAGAATATCGGCTTCTTCTGGGGTTTCGACGATTTGTACTTGCAGCTCATCTTTTAATAAGTCTTTGATACGAGAGGAATCGTATTCGTTCATCTGACAGCCCATGGTTTTAATAAAGAGCTTTTTATGCATGATTTTCCTCATAGCCGACACAACGTGTTTCGCGAATGAATGGCAATAAGAATAACGAGAGGAGGATCATGATTGGAATGGCGGAGAGGGCAATTTGATATTGATGCACGGAATAAATGCGAGCGCCGTTGTTCATCGTACCTGTCCATAGCGTATCTAAAATGATACCGATCGCAGGTTGTGCGGCTGCTGCACCTAAGGTGTTGGCCATATTCATAAATCCAAGTGAAGTGGCACTGTATCGATGCGGGTTGATTTCTCGCACGATGGAGAAAGCTGGAGCAAACCCACTGGAAATAAAACCGAAGAATGCTAGCAGCACGGCAAGTACTAAAGGAGACCAGATAGGGAGATAAATAAAGAGAAGTGCCGAGATCAGAGCGCCGACACTAGCGATGTACATCGGCGGTTTGCGTAAGCAGAAATGATCGGAAAGCCAGCCGAAAAATGGGCAGCCGATGATCCAACCAATGAAGATGGCAGAGGACATGCCTGCGGCTGTTGTGTGTGAAAAATGGTACGAGTGTTCAATAAAACTGGTTCCCCAGAGTGCGCCTAGAATCGGTGTTGGGGCAAACATGAGTCCGCCGTAGATGGCCGCAATCCAGCTTTGCCTATTCGAGATGACACGACGCAGACCTTCCCAGAGAGGGGCTTTGGTGGGGGAGATGCGAGGATGTTTGCCTTTTGGATAATCTCGAATGACAAGCCACATAAGTGCGGACAGAAACAATCCGATCCAACCCAGAGCAAACAATGCATGTCTCCAACCCATTGTGCCTATCACGAGCGCAAAGGGTTCTTCTCCAAAGGCTGCGCCTAACATTCCGATCGTGACCATCAGACCGGTGAGTAATGCAAAATGTTTCGAAGAAAACCAGCGGGCGGCCAAATTTAAACAACCGACGGCCGCAAATGCGGAACCAAAGCCCATGAGGGTTCGGCTTAAATCGGCCGCGATGATCGAAGAGGAAGATGCAAAACCAAAGCTACCTAATGCGCAGACGAAGGCGGCGATGGTGAGCCATTTCCGGGAGCCAAAACGATCGAGCAAAATCCCGACAGGAATTTGCATGAGGGCATAGGACCAAAAATAGAGAGCGCCGCAATAACCGAGAGCAGCGCCGTCCATATGAAATTCTCGCATGAGGTCTTCTGCGATCACATTTGGAGAGACTTGCAATAAGAATTCATAAAAATAAAAAAGGGCGCTTAAGCCCCAAATGATCCACGGAAGGAATGAGTATTTTTTTAGCTGTTGAGTCATGGTGTTTTTACTTACTATATAAATGAAATCCAGTATAGCAGGAGCAGCTGTATCGTCATCCCCGCTTTTTCGGGGATGACGACAGAGCTCTTTAGAGACGCGATAAATTTATTTCATTCAACCATTAATAATAAGAGGAAAAAATATGTACGGTGATGAAAGAAGATATACAACAGGCGATACATCAGATTTTTCTTCCTATGAACCATATGGCGATTATTTTTTATTTCATGATCAGCAGCTAAAAGATCATCTGGATACAATAATTTACGATCTTGAGAAGTGTGACATTGAACTTGGTCAGCGTTTATCGGAACTTATAAAGGCATTAAAAAAAGACAAGCTTCATTTTGTTAAAAATCGTCTAGGAATATTGCAAGGAACTTATAAAGATTGTTCCTCTCAAACATTACAGTTCTGTTATTTGCGTCTAATAAAAGCTTGTATTGTCTTGTTGCAGAATGATTCATTGGCAGAACAAAAAAGAAGCAATCTTACGCAAATTCAAACCTCATTTTTTTATAAACTTAGTGTGATTTCAAACGGGCCACTTCGTGATTCAGAGATGTCTCAAAATGTGCAGCTATTTTCATTACAACGACAACTGTTTCAAAAGCAAACGAAAGAAGAATTAGCAGATTACAGACGTTTATTAAGTACTCAATTTTTATGGAAGTTATCTCCAGTTCTATGTCATCGTCGTTTTGATCGTGTGATGTTTTTATTGGATGCCTATTACGAATTTTATCGCAGCAGTTTTATGTTCGAAGAGAAAGGGGCGGAAGAGATATTGAGTTCATTTTATAGTGATCTTCAAGAAAGTTTTAAAGCAATGCCCGTTAAGGTTCAGAGGCGTTTTTCTAAAGGGATGGTGAATTTGAGTTCATTCGAAATGAGCATGGATGTTTTTAACAATGCCGCTCCATGGTTAACACAAAGCGAGGAGGATGCGCAGAATGCATCTAAAAAAGTAGCTGCTTTATTGAATACATTGAAAACGATATATACACGTTTACCTTTTAATCAATCTGCTCAACAAGCAATAGAGAAAAAATACAGAAAAGCCCCTAGCTATTTATCACCTGAGGATTTTGCAAAGGGCTATTCTCGAATTCCACGTAAACACAAACACATCATTTGGAAATTGCTGCAAGCCTCTCCATTAGAAGAAAGAAAAAAAGTATTGACTGAGCTTGAAGTCATTTCTGGAGAAGTGGTGCGTGTGCCGACGAAAAAGCGTTTTCGTTTTGGATTATTGACTCCGTTGAAGCGTCCTTTATGTTATTTTAGAAATCGCTTTTTCCCGCATAAATCTAAATCGAAGCGTTCTGTTGCATCAGAAGCAATGCAATCTTCTGCCGCTCAGTGGCGGCAATCCAGCCAGGTTCGATAACCAACGGCAGTAGATCAGGCTCGGGGAAATATCGGTATTCAGTTTGTTCTTCTTTGAGCCTCATTGTTCGCGTTTCTTTTTTTCGTGCATCGTATAGGCGAGTTTCTTGTGTGATGGTTTTTCCTTGCGTGAGCAAGGCGATTTGTCTTTCTATTTCGTAATGGAGGGCTTGAGCGGTGAATCGAAAAGAATTGAGATTTTTGATTTCGGTTCTTATGCCTAACTGCTGGTCGCCTTTTTTTCGGATGGACACGTTAATGTCTGCACGAAACTGACCTTTCTCTAGATGTCCATCGCAGATGCCTAATTTTGTTACTAATGCATGTAAGGTTTTTAGATAAATCTTTGCTTCCTCTGGAGATCGTAAATCAGGTTCTGAAACGATCTCTAGTAAAGGGATTCCTGAACGGTTGAAATCTAGACTCATCTTTTCCGGGGTGTAGAAGTGGTAAGTCTTACCTGAATCTTCTTCTAAATGAGCGCGAGCAATCTTGATGCGTTTGGTTGTGTTGGAAGACAGCAATATGTCGATATGGCCATGCTGAATGAGGGGTTGCTCGTGTTGCGTGATTTGATATCCCTTGGGTAGGTCGGGATAAAAATAATTCTTTCTTGCGAATGTGGAGTGCTTGGCAATGTCTGCATGAATGGCGAGACCAAAACGGATGGCTTTTTTGACAGCGGCTTCGTTGAGTTGTGGCAGAGTCCCTGGGAAGCCTAAGTCATAGAGACAGGCCTGTGAGTTGGGAGATGCTTTGTCGTTGATACCGTCATCCCCGCGAAAGCTTCCATCGTCATCCCCGCGAAAGCTTCCATCGTCATCCCCGCGAAAGCTTCCATCGTCATCCCCGCGAAAGCGGGGATCCAGATTGAAATTTTCTGGATTCCCGCCTTCGCGGGAATGACCGAGGAGTGGATTCCCGCCTTCGCGGGAATGACCGAGGAGTGGAT
>JAHJDF010000007.1 GCA_018812595.1 Gammaproteobacteria bacterium | reverse complement strand
TCGCAAATCCTTCGTTGCATTTGATTTATTCCGGTTACAAAACACCTACCGTTGAAGTGGTTCGTCAGGTGGAGGCCCGTGTAAAAGAAGAGCCAGAATTCATGCGACGTCTTTTCCAACGGATAGGGGCGTATACGGTATTGGGTGCAAAATATTTGCAGCAAGCGGATTGGAAGCGATTGGGCAGAGTGTTTACGAAACATCAGCAATTACAGAAGAAAATGGGTGTGAGTGATACAACGCTTGATGCATTGATAGCAAATGCGATGGCACAGCCAGGTGTTTTTGGTGCCAAGATTTCAGGCGCCGGTCTTGGTGATTGTATTGTGGTGTTAGGTGACTTGAAGGAAAGCGCAGTTCCATCTATTTGTGTCATTCCCTCGAAGGAGGGGATCCAAGTCCAGAAAATATAAGGAAGCGAATTTGAACGTCGTGAACAAGGTTGGGAGGGGATGTTTATAGAAATGGCTCGTTGGCCTTCGGCCTCCTGCGCTTTATTTTCTATAAACATCCCCTCTCGACCTTGTTCTTTGTATAAGAAAGGTTCTTAAAAGACGTTCATATTTCGGATACTTAGGCTCTTGATTACATGAAGAAACGAAAATGAAAGCGATTGATGTTGTACAACTTATTTTAAAAGAGCGTTTTGGAGCTAAGCCGCTCCATGATGAAGCGACTGCATTTGCGCCTGCCAATATTGCGTTGTGTAAATATTGGGGCAAGCGCGATGAAGCATTGAATTTGCCAGTGACTTCGAGTCTTTCTATTTCGCTGAACAATCAAGGGGCGACCACAAACATCCGTTTACAAAAACATAGGGATGAGGTGACTTTAAACGGTGAGTTACAGTCGCTCGATACGGTATTTTCTCAACGCTTATTACGCTTTTTAGATTTATTTCGAGAAGGGTGTGATTTGCATTTCAAAGTTGACGCACAAAGCGAT
Source organism: Gammaproteobacteria bacterium (assembly GCA_018812595.1). GTDB lineage: Bacteria > Pseudomonadota > Gammaproteobacteria > UBA12402 > UBA12402 > JAHJDF01. The sequence continues at coordinate 8,374 of JAHJDF010000007.1, read as the reverse complement.
ATGCCTGTTGGTGCTGGTTTGGCTTCATCGGCTTGTGGCTTTGCAGCTTTAGTTTTAGCCCTCAATCAATTATTTGGATGGGGACTCTGTGAGCGAGAGCTGTCTATTTTGGCGCGATTAGGCAGCGGAAGCGCCTCGCGTTCTTTATGGGATGGGTTTGTAAAATGGCATGCAGGCAATCGTTCGGATGGCATGGACAGTTTTGCAGAACATTTGCCTTATGAATGGCCCTCCTTATGTGTTGGTTTATGCGTTCTCTTTAAACAGCAAAAAAGCATCTCTTCGCGAGAAGCTATGAAACGCACGGTTCAGACGTCTCCTTTTTATGCGGCTTGGAAACCGACAGCCGATCAGGATTTGCTTTGCCTCGAACAGGCGATTCAATCTCAGGACTTTGAATTATTGGGAAGTACAGCAGAGTCCAATGCATTGGCTATGCATGCATTGATCTTGTCTTCTCGTCCTCCCATCTTGTATAGCCAGTGTGAAACAGTGACAGCGATGCATACGGTATGGCATTTGCGTGCACAGGGCCTTCCTGTGTATTTCACGCAAGACGCTGGGGCGAATTTGAAATTGTTATTTTTAAAAGATGCGTCGAATGCTATAAGACAAGCTTTTCCTGAAGTTGAGATGATTGAACCTTTTGGGTAAGTCGTATGGAACAGGTTGTTTTAGTAGACGTACACGATCATGAAATCGGTGTTGAAGAAAAAATAAAAGCGCATCGAGAAGCGTTGTGTCACCGCGCTTTTTCGGTTTTTATTTTTAAAGACTTTCTCCCTCGTCATTCCCGCTTCGCTGTAAATCCAGACTTTGAATTACTCCTTCAACAACGTCAGTTCGGGAAATATCACTCTGAAGGAAAGTGGACAAATACTTGCTGTGGCCATCCGCGTCCCAATGAGACGGTAGAAAGAGGCGCGCATCGTCGGTTAAAAGAAGAAATGGGTTTGGATATTCCGTTGAAAGAAATAGGGGTTTTTCACTATCAAGCAAACTGTGCAGAAGGGATCTTTGAAAACGAAGTAGATCATGTGTTCGTGGGTTTTTATCACGATGAACCCATACAGGTTGATAAAGAAGAAGTTGCTGCTTATCGATGGATCGACGTTTCTCAATTATTACTGGAGTTGAAATCACAATCTTTGGTTTATACGCCTTGGTTTAAAGAGGCTTTTTTGTTGGCGTTGCAAAATTTAAAACGGGAAAACACTTGATATGTCTCGTATTTTGATTGTTTTAATGGTTGTAGCATTGGTGATGCTGCAATTCAAAATTTGGTTTTCTCCTAGCGGTGTGATCGAAGGGATACATTTGCACCGAGCAATTGCGCAGCAAGAAAAAATAAACATGCAGTTGGCAAAGAAAAATAAAAAGCTCTTGCAACAAATTTTAGAACTTAAACACGGAGAAGCTTCGATTGAACTTTTGGCAAGAGAGGATCTAGGAATGGTTAAGAGCGGCGAAACCTTTTATCAAATTGTAGATCGTTCTAATTAATGGGAAGAGGAAATAAAAATGAGAATTCTTGTGAGTAATGATGATGGTTATTTGTCTGAAGGCATTCGTTGTTTGGCGAATGCGCTTAAATCAATTGCAGAAGTTGTGATTGTGGCGCCTGAACGTAATCGTAGTGGAGCTTCTAATTCTTTAACGATCGATCGACCGTTAAATGTTACGCAAACAGAAGAAAACGTTTACTTCGTCAATGGGACACCAACAGATTGTGTGCATCTGGCCAGTACGATCTTATTCAAACAACCTCCGGACATGGTGGTTTCTGGCATTAATCACGGTCAAAACTTAGGCGATGATGTCTTGTATTCGGGTACGGTTGCTGCAGCGATGGAAGGACGTAATTTGGGTTTTCCTGCGTTGGCTATTTCGTTGCATGGACAACAAGTACATTTTGAAACAGCTGCTCACGTTGCGAAGTTATTGGTATTGCGTTTGCAAGCGCACCCCTTGCCCGCAAGGACGATCTTGAATGTGAATGTGCCAGATCTTCCCATTGCGAAATTGGGACCTTATGAAATCACTCGTTTAGGGACTCGTCACGCTTCTCAAACAGCGGTGAAGCAAATGGATCCTAGGGGGCGCGAAATTTATTGGATTGGTGAAGCGGGTGAAGCGAAAGATGCGAGCCATGGAACTGATTTTTATGCCGTTCAATCAGGCAATATTTCTGTGACTCCTTTGCAATTGGATTTGACCAATTATTCGGCGTTTGAACATCTCGCGTCATGGACACGACTCTAACAATGTAATGGATATGAAATCTTATGTTTAAACGAGTTTCTCTCAGTGTGGTGATTTGTCTGTTTCTATCCGGTTGTGCGAGTTATCAGGTGGCAGCGCCGGTCAAGGATGTGAATACACATCGCATTGGAAAGGTGGTGTATCACAAGGTTCAGTCAGGGGAAACCTTGTATGCGGTGGCTTGGCGTTATGAAATGGACTATCGCATGCTCGCTCGTTTAAATCGTTTGCAGCCTCCATACGCTATTTTCCCTGGTGAAAATTTACGGATTAGTGGAGGTGTCGCTCCCAAGGAAATACCGAAAAAAGCTGTGACTGAGGTTCATAAAGCACCATCGATACCCAAATACACACCCGTTAAAGCGCAAAAGAAACCAACGATTGAAAAACCAATTCATCCTGTAACGAGAGTAAAAAAATTACACAAAGAAGTGAGGGGGAATTTTGAATCTGTAAGACGATGGAGATGGCCAATACAAGGACCTGTTGTAAAAGCATTTTCAATTTTAAATAAAGGCATCGATATTGCTGGAAAACAGGGCGCCAAAATAAAAGCTACTGCTTCTGGAGAAGTGGTCTACGCGGGAAATGGCATTCGTGGATATGGCAATCTCATTATTTTGAAACACAACGTGAATTATTTGTCTGCATATGCATACAACAAACAGCTGTTTGTTAAAGCAGGGGATTGGGTAAAAAGTGGACAACCGATTGCGGAGATAGGTTCCTCTCAAGCAAGACATCATGTGTTGCATTTCGAAATTCGTTACATGGGCCGTCCTGTCAATCCATCACGATATTTGAGACGTTAGTAAGCTTTATAGACAAGCGTAGAGACGCGATGAACAGCAAACGTGCTACAAAACGCATTCGAGAAGAGGAGAAATCTTTTTCAGGACGCTGTAAATACATCCCTGTACGCTTTGAGTTCGCCATCCCTGGCTCACACAACCTGAAAAAGATTTCTCCTCTTCTCGAATGCTTAGATGACGGTGTAATTTTAATGAGATAGTTCTGCTCTAAAACCATTATGTCCCTTATTTGAATGATGCTAGGATTGTTCCTCCTTCGAACAGCGAAAGGGGTTTATGGATGCCGAGAACGCGAAAATCAGAAGTAAAAATGAAGGCAAAACAAACCAATCTTCGTACCACAAAAAAATCAACTACCTCCGTGAGCAAAAAAAAAGCAACGAGTGCTTCTAAACGTGCAACACGTGATGAGGTTAAAAAATCTGCACGCAAAGTAGCTAAAAAAACAACCGCTTCCGCGAGCAAAAAAACAACGAAGACTTCTCCTAAACGTACAACGCGTAATGTTGCTAAAAAGCCTGCAAAAAAAGCAGTTGAACAAAATACTGCTTCTGTTGGAAAAAAATCGACGAAACATTCTGTCAAACGAGTTGCGGGGAATACAGCCAAAAAATCCACACGCAAGGTGGCCAAAAAGACAACAAGCAAAGTAACGAAAAAAACCATATCGTCTGTAACCAAAAAAACAACGAAGATTCCTGCTAAGCGAAAAGTACGTGAAGTTGCTAAAAAGCCTGTAAAAAAGGCGGTAAAAAAATCAGCTATTGTCGTGAGCAAAGAGCCAGTGAAAAAAATAAATAAAACGACAGCTGCGAAGAAGCAAGCAGCACCAATGACAGCTGCTAATAAAACACGTCGCAGAACTCAATCGTTAAAGACGACTTCTCAAATGTCCCTCGGTACTTCAGGTGTGGCGACTTCATATGGAGTGCGTCATTCGTCTTCTTCAAGAGCCTCTGGCTCTACGACAGACAACGCTTTTGATCCAACACGCATGTATCTAAAAGAGATTGGATTTCTTCCATTACTGACGCGTGAAGAAGAAGTGCAATACGGTCGTTTGGCTTTGAAAGGAGACCCAAAAGCTTGCAAAAAAATGGTGGAAGGTAATTTACGACTGGTGGTGAAGATTGCTCGGCAATATTTGAACCGTGGTTTGACTTTTCTCGATTTGATTGAGGAAGGCAACCTTGGGTTAATGCATGCAGTAGAAAAGTTTGATCCGGATCGTGGTTTTCGTTTTTCCACTTATGGAACGTGGTGGATCAAACAAACGATTGAGCGAGCCATCATGAATCAAGCGAGAACCATTCGATTACCGATTCATGTGATTAAAGAATTGCATACTTATTTGGAAGCGGGTCGCAAATTAACAAAGAAACTACATCGTGATGCAAGGCCTGAAGAGATCGCTGAAGCGCTAGATAAACCGTTAGAGGAAGTGAAAGCGATCCTGTATTTAAACGAGCAGCCAGTTTCTTTAGATGCTCCTGTCGGCGATGAAAATAGTCGAACGTTGCAAGATTTAGTTGTTGAAGAACACAACAGTGATCCTGCATATCTCTTAGATCGTGAAGACATTAAAAAGCATTTGTCTCAATGGATTACTTTACTCGAGGATCGTTATCGCGAAGTGTTGGAGCGTCGTTTTGGGTTGGGTGCGTATCAAGAAAAAGAGACATTTGAATCAATAGGCGTCGACATGGGCTTGTCCCGTGAACGCGTCCGTCAATTACAAAAAGAAGCCTTAATAGCTTTGCGAAAGATATTTGAAGACAATGGCTTAAATCTCGGAATGTTCCATGAAGAAGAGGTGGACGGTCATTAGCACGAAATCTTCGGGCGAAGATATTCCTGTCGTCATCCCTAAGGATCCAGAATGAATATATTTTTTCTCTGGATTCCCGCTGTAGCTAGGAATGATTTTAGATTGTATCTCTAAGGACCTTCAGTAATTTCAATCATTCGGTTTAATGCTTTTTTTGCGTGCTCTTTAATCCATTGTTGTCCTGTCTCATCTAAACGTTCTCTTTTCCCGGTGAATTCATTGACTACATCGCCTGCTTGTACTTCGTTTTCTGCAAGGACATTTTCTTTACGTAACAAATCTAATGTGGCGACAAGGTGAGGAGGATCGTTGCGTGACATAGTGGCACAACCGCAGCCTATGCCTTTAAAACCAGAAAGGGGTGCATCTCCGAGGTTAACGACTTCAATGTCTCGTGTGAGACAAGCTATTTTAAGATTTTGTACCATATGGTTTTCAGTGCCGACGGCATAACGTTTTGTATTGGCTTGATCGTTATATACATAGTCCCAAATCAATGTCGTTGAACCGCAATTATCCGCTTTCCTTACTACAGCATTTCGACATTCAGGATGCGCAATGACTGCAAAATTTTTGCGGTGCCAATAATCCACCATCTCTGGAGCAAAGTACGAGTGCACATTACATTCGCTTGCAAACAAAATTAAAGGCGATCGATCAAAGTGTTCGAGTGTTGTTTTGTCTTGCGCAAAAAGATTGTAATTCGCACCTTCCATGCCGGATGGCCAATAGGCGATTAAATCGGAAGGAATATCCATCCAGTAGGCAACGTTTTCTCCCATATATCGATCTGGAATAAACAGGATTTTTTTATTTGACCGCAATGCCCATTCCATAATTTTTCTAACGTTTGAACTGGTGCAGACAGCGCCTCCTTGTGCACCCGTTAATGCTTTAATCCTGCCTGACGTGTTCATATAACAAATAGGCAGAATGTTTTCTTTTCCATAACGTTGATTTAAATCGCGTAGCGCAGGTTCAACCATGTAGTCCTTTGCAAACATTTCCATCGTGCAGCCTGCCTTGGGATTCGTGATGAAAACGCGTTGATCCGCATTGGAGAGCATGGAAATGGTTTCCGCCATGAAGTGCACAGCAGATTCGACGATGATTTTCTTTTCAGGAGATTGCGCACTAATCACTGCTAATTGATAGGAGTCGCCGATCTTCCCACCAAAACGTTCAATCAGTTTGACGATCTCTCCTCCCATGTAGTAATGCGCGAGCAATAACAAATGATCCCCAAAATGTTCTAATGCGGGTTCGATATAGGTTTGCATCCAGCGTTGAACCGTTTCGGGTTTGCGATCAGGCAATGCTTGATATTCCTTGGCATAAGGCACGAAGGTTGGTTGATACCAATCGAGTGGATAATCCGTTTGGCAGATTGGCATGTCAGTTGGTATGAGTGTGGTGGTGGAGGTGAGTTGAGTGCTGATGGTTTGAAAGTGTTTAAACATATTTTTTGTCCAGTCATGCTTCGTGGTTATTTGTTTTTATTGATGCAGTGTTCATTTTCCATCAAAGGTTCTCGCCCATAGAGGTTAAAAACCGTTTCCTTCGCGGGCCTTAATTTTCTTTTGAAATCTTCTCTGTAATGTCCTCCGCGGCTTTCGTGTCTATGTAATGCCGATCGCACAATTAATTCCGCAACCAGAATGATGTTTCGTAGTTCCACTAAATCGCGGGTGATGGTGTATTGCCAGTAGTGAGCCTCAATCATTTCGCGTCGCGTGAGAATTAATTTTAAAAGATCATCCAAGCCCGCTTGAGTTCTAATAATCCCCGCGTAAGAGGTCATCTCTCCGCGCAATCCTCTCCATAAGGCATTAATCTGACTGGCGCGCCTTTCGTCTCTGACTCCTTTTGAACTCCAATCACTCACTGGTTTGATGAATTTGACGGGCGTGTCGATCCATTGTGCTGACGCATGTGCGGATTGATATCCCATGACAGCTCCTTCGAGGAGTGAGTTACTCGCAAGACGGTTGGCTCCGTGAAATCCTGTGAAGGCTGTTTCGCCGATCGCGAATAAACGTTTGAGATCTGTATGACCTTCGATGTCTGTCAATACGCCTCCGCACATGTAATGAGCCGCTGGCACGACGGGGATACAGTCTTTGCTCATATCAATGCCGAGTTTTAATAGGGTGAAATAGATCATTGGAAAACGTTTTTTGAGGAAGGCTTTTGGTTGATGACGGATGTCCAAATAAACAAACTTACAACCTGAATTTTCGATCTCATTAAAGATCGCTCGCGCAACGATATCGCGTGTTGCCAGCTCCATTTTTTCAGGGGCATATTTTTGCATAAAGCGTTGTTGCGTAATGGGATTGATCAACAGCGCGCCTTCGCCGCGAAGGGCTTCTGTGATGAGAAAATTATTATTTTTTTCACTAAATAAGAGCGTGGGATGAAATTGATAGAATTCTAAATTTCCAACGCGAGCACCTGCGCGGCATGCCATGGCAACTCCATCGCCTGTCGCAACCGAGTGATTGCTTGTGTAACGATAAACTTTCCCTGCACCTCCTGTGGCGAGCACAGTCGCTTTTGAAAGGAAGGTGTTAATTTTTCCTTTTCCATCGAGCACATAAGCGCCAATGACTTCGGTTTGACTGCCGGGTGTGTGCGGTGGATTTTGGACGATTAAGTTAACAGCTGTGTGGTTTTCAAAAATCTTGATGCGAGAGTTTTGTTTGGCGTGCTGAATCAATGCAGACATGATCGAAGCGCCCGAGCGATCTTTGATGTGATAAACGCGGCGACAGCTGTGACCACCTTCTCTGCCGAGTTGGTAATGAGATCGTACGCGATCGAAGGCAACTCCGTATTCGGTCAACAGCTCAATTATTTTAGGGCCACTTTCGATGATCTTTTTGGCAACAGCTGTTTTTGATAATCCATCTCCTGCAGCGAGGGTGTCTTTGATGTGTGCGGCGAAGTTATCTTCTTCGAGTCCAACAGCAGCAATGCCTCCTTGTGCGTAATTGCTATTACAGTCGTGTAAGGCTTGTTTTGTGATCAGGGCGATTTTTGCGGTTGGTTTCAGTTTGGTGAATTCTAGTGCATAGATTAATCCGGCGATTCCGCTGCCGATGATGACGACATCAAACGAATATCGTTTGCCTCGTTGTGATATAGCTTGCAAGTGCACATCCTCGTTTAGAAAAAACGCGCATTGTAGGGGATGTGTATAGAAATGCGTAGAGACGCTATTTATCGCGTCTCTACAGCGGGGATCCAGATCATCCCGTTCCGTCATCCCCGCGACATCAACCGTCATTCCCGCGAAAGCGGGAATCCAGAATTGATATATTTTTCCCTGGATTCCCGCCGAAGCTAAGAATGACGGAGGTCTGGATTCTCGCCGAAGCTAAGAATGACGGAAGAGAGAGTCACCGAAAGCGCCTAACCTTCTACCATAGACAAATCAACTTGCCCCGCCCCATAAGTCAACATGCCTATC
>JAHJDF010000027.1 GCA_018812595.1 Gammaproteobacteria bacterium | reverse complement strand
TGGAGATATCCGATCGTGGGTAGATATTGGTAACAATTCTGGATTGTATGTTTCTTCCGTCATTCTTAGCTTCTTGCTGGAATCCAGGAAAATATATTAAATCTGAATTCTTAGCTTTCGCATGGAAAAAATTTTAAATCTATTTCTTTTCTGATATTTCAAACTTTTTATAAGCATTACTGTTCAGATAGTTCAATTTCAAGACTTGCAATGCATCGTTTGACTCTTTCATCAATCCTAATTTGCGATACGAACGCACCATCACAACCAACGCATCCGGAACTGACGGCGCTCCTTGATAATGCTGCACCACGTTATTTGCACGATTTGCTGCAGCCACATAAGACTGATAGCCATAATAAAATTGAGCCACTTCCAATTCATGCCTTGCTAATGCATTTCGGATATACACCATGCGTTGACGCGCATCTGCTGCATAGGGACTCTTTGGGAAGGAATGCACCAAAACAGAAAAATCATGATAAGCATGTTTCATGCCCGTCGTATCACGCTTCGCAAAATCCACATCAAAATGGCGATCGAAAAAAGAATGGTTCTCTGCAAAATAAATACGTCCACGCATGTAATACGCATAATCAGCATCCGGCCCCGTAGGATAAAGCCGCAGATAACGATCGGCCGCAGCTAAAGCCAACGCCGAATTTCCTGCCTTATCATAAGAATAAATCGTATTGAGTTGGCTTTGGCGCGTATAAGGGCCAAACGGATAACGTACATTAACTACGGCAAACCGTTTCACAGCTTCATCGTAATCAGCCTTTTTCATTGCATATACGCCAGCGTTATAAATTTGCGCTTCTGTTTGATCTTTATAGAGATCCGCTATGTCAGGCGTTTTGGAGGAACAGCCCACTAAAAAGCACGCAACGATTGCTAATACAACGGAGAGTTTTAATTTCATTAAGCGTTCCTCGTTTCGTTGTCATACCCGCGAAAGGGGGATCCAGCCATTCAATTAAAATATTCTGGATGCCCGCTTTCGCGGGTATGACGGATATTAATTATTCATTTTCAGAACAAAGGTTTTGACTGGGATCAAACACCCCTTCACCACCCGGCAAATATGATTCGAAATATTTGGCAATGTATTTTGCAGTGCAAGTTGTTGGATGAATGCCGTTATAGAACAAGTAGTGCCCACCTTGTGGCAAGGTTGGAATATGCTGATTGCTGCATAATTCTTGATCATCCGGTTTACATTGTGCTGGATCATACGCTTGAGGATTTGTCATTTCTGTAGCATTCGTACAACACGTATCCAACCATTGTTTGACTGGCGTCACATTGACGGCGCTCGTCGAAGCAGGAAACGCCGCTAATTTTCCATCACGTGCCATATCGAATAATTGAGTGACATCGGGCTGTGCCACAGGATGCTCTAAAGGAATGCTGTCCAATTGTTTCTTCAACATGCCGTTAAAACCATTGGTTAAATCGGTGAATAATTTTAAGACCATGTCTTTTTGTTGAGGGAACCACATGGAATACAAAAAGTTCGCATCGTATCCAGAAGGCGTCAATCCAATATTCGGTAAATTTGGAACCATAAAATATTGGGCTCCTTTGGCATGCAGTTCATAAATGGTGTAACCAATGCTGGCGGTCGTATGCAAAATCGTTTGAGCGGCTTGAGTCTGCATGGCATCCAATTCCGACTGCGCAATAGGTACCCCCGTTTCCATGGCATTTTGAATATCGTTTTGTAACCTTTCTCCTAAATCCTGCAAAACATCATTTGCACCAATCCAAATCACATATAAAGCATTAGGATCCACATCTTGTGTTGCAGCAAAATCGCGAGCTCTGTTTTTTGCTCCACATAAGTTATTTGCAGAAGCAGGATCAGGAGGTAACGAGTCAACACACTTATCATTCTCATGTTGATATTGATGGTATTGCACAACGTAACGCCCCGACTCGAAAGCATATCCATCGCTAGGATCCCCGCTATACGCAAAATCAATACTGTCTGTTGGTTTGATTTCGATCTGTTTATCAAAATCGATTGACGGCTTCACTTCGATCGTCGCAGAACTTGTCAAAAAACCGTCTTGTTTCAAATAACGCACAAAAGAAACCGACCAAACGTCTCCTGTTTTATAGCCGCCTGCTGATTGAGGATCGATGACTTTATTCGTAACCGGCGATTGATCAGACAAGCCGTCCTGGTTATTTCCCATATCGCTTAAGCTATCGCCAAAAAATACCACTTTCGAAAACTGGGTTTTCTCAGCAGCAAATAAGGAAAAAGATAAAAGCAATGAACAGCAAAATAGAAACAGACAAGAAAGTGTGCGGTTTGTTTTCATAAACCCCCCTTTAAAAAGGTTACTGCTAGGAAATATAGGCCAAAACGTGATATTAGCCGAATGCACCGTTAATTTGTAAACCGATTAAATTCGCATAATTGCTGCGATAGTCCCCAGTGATCGATTCGGAGCCACTGGTTTGATGGACCGAACCTCTGTTGATATGCACATAGGCATACCCTGCATCAACGCTAAACATATGATTCATTCGATAACGAATACCAAACGATACCCATTCACGATTGGCGTCGGGCAATGCAATGGTGCGATACGCATTTTTTACAGGGGACTCATCGTAGGCTAATCCCGCTCGCAATAACCAATTGGAATTCAAACAATATTCCGTACCGACAGCATATTTAAACGTGTTATGAAAATTCTCATGCACCGTTGCATCTGAAAGTCCGCTAGTAAACTGCATCGTGAGGTAATCAAAACGTTCCCATCGAGTATAAGTAACCGACCCCATTACAGACCATTTAGGCGTCATCTGTTGAAAAGCACTAAATACAACGGTTTCTGGTAACGTGATACGCGTTGAAACATCGCCATCTTGAATGTGATAGAGATTTCTTAAATTTGTTTGATCCGTTGAGTTGAGAGCGCCCATATCTACTTTGCTTTTTCCTGTTGGCTTTACAAAAATCTGTGAACGATAAGACAAACCAAAACGAGTATCTGGTGATAATTGATATAGGATTCCTGCATTCCAGCCATAACCCCAATCACTAGCAGAATTCTTAATGCCAACGTCGGAAGAAACGTCAGTCGCTCCGTGTAATAACACACCGGCATCTACTTGCTCATCCAACTCGGATTTTAAATACAACGCATCAACCCCAACGCCAAAGGACCAGCGGTTTGTTAATGCAAAAGCAATGCTTGGATTAATGTTGACGGTCGTTATCTGAGAATGTGTGCCAAAATATCGAGCTGCACTGTTATCTGGATAGTTTGTTTCCAAACCAAAAGGAACACTCACCCCTAAACCAAGAAAAATACGTTGATTTACGGGAATCACTGCATGAAAAGCAGGTAAATAATCTGTTCCTAATGGATGTGCTTTTGGATTGCCGGTTGACAAGATATCTGCGCCAGCCACATTAGTTGCCCCTGTTGCCCTAAAATCCGAATGTGCATTCACAGCAACCGTCGATAACGAAATCGCCACCCGTTTCATGCGAACCATGCCAGCAGGGTTATCGTATTCCACCGTTGCATCTTCAGCCTTCGATGCAGAACCTGCATAAGACTCCCCTAACCCGGAAGCGTTTTGTTCAAAAGATTGATATGCAGAAGCAAAAGCAAGAGGAGAAGCAAATAAAGTCAGAGAAAAAACAGCGATTGTTAATTGTTGTTTATGTGTCATACAAATTCCTGCCAATCGATAAAAGCGGCGGATTATATAGAAAACACTTTCAATAGGAACTTGGTCAAAGGGTCCTCAGTAATGCTCAATAACATGAAAAACATAGAGACGCGATTTATCGCGTCTCCACATGATTCCAAATGTGTCCAAGCTCTGTACGACCTAGAACAACTTGCATTTTTTTCTTGAGTATTAATTTAAAAATGACCGTTCCAGTGTTGACAGTATTTAACGTTCGCGCCTGTACCTTTTTATATCGCTGCACAACAGATGTATTAGGAAAATGAAAACGATTGAGATATCCCGTAGAAAATAAAACAAACTTTGGCTGTACAGCTTGAACAAACGACAACTTTGAACTCGTAGCACTTCCATGATGAGGGGCAATCAACACCATTGATTTCAATCGATTGCCATATTGTTTTAATAAAGTACTTTCAACCGGCCATTCAATATCTCCGGTCAACAACACACTTTTTTTGCCATTCGAAACATGCAACACACAAGAGCTGTTATTGTTTTGCGCGTCATCCCCTTTAGGCGGCCATAGCACGTCAAAGGAAACTCCATCCCAAATCCAATGCTGTCCTTGCTGACAATACTCTGCGGTTTGAAATCGATTTGGCACACTCGTCAACACCCGCCCTACTTTTAAACGCTTTAACACGCTGAAGGCCCCGCCGATGTGATCATTATCACCATGGCTAATCATTAACATGTCCAAGCGCTTCACTCCGATGGACTGCAAATACGGAACCACTATAAAACCACCGGCATCCGCGAACGCGTTGTATTTCGGACCGGCGTCATACAGCAAGGCATGATGCTGAGTTCTCACCAAAGCAGACAACCCCTGCCCGACATCTAATAGGTGCAATTCAATCTCCTGATACCGAGGAGCAGGAGGCCGATACAAAAAAACGGGAACAAACAACAGAATCGCAAGCCATCGGGCGGGCACTGTCTTTGGAGCTAATAGCCATAAAACAGCAAGAATAAGAAGAAACACTTGCCAAGTTTGCAGCGATATTCCATTGAATTGCGCCCAGCTCAAATTGGAAAGCCAAAGCAATACGCCCCATAACCATTGAATGTTTTTTAAAGCAAAATATAAAAACAAATCGCTTATTGGTTGATAAATAAAAGAACTAACAAACCCTAAAAAACTCAAGGGAAGGATCAAAAAACCAAACCAAGGAACCGCCAAGGTATTCGCAAGCACACTCACCGCTGAAAATTCACCAAAAAAAGAAAGAGACAGGGGAAAAAGCCCTACCATCAACACCCATTGCACTCTTCCCCATTTCCACCACCAATTTTTCACAGCTGTTCGATCAGACATGGAATAAATAATGATGAAAACAGAAAAAAACGATAACCAAAAACTTTGAGACAACACTTGCAATGGGTTTGCTAACAATATGATTCCTAATGCAAAAAAATAATGTTGCCAAACCGTCATCCAGCGACGAGTCCATTTGGCCAACACTAAAACGAGTAACATCAAAATGGCTCGTTGTGTTTGCAGAGGTAATCCAGCCAGCAGACCGTACATCAAGGCAAAAATAAAGCTGACACTCCACGCAATTAATTGCATCGGTACATACAAGGCCAGATTTGGAATCAAACGTAGGCAACGACGTGTTAAAAAAAAGACCCAAGCACTCAATAACCCGACGTGTAATCCAGCAATTGCTATCAGGTGATTCGTGCCTGTCTTTCGCAACACCTCCCATTCCTGAGAAGTGATCAAGCCACGAAACCCTGTCAGAAGCACAATCAAAATTTCATAAAGCGGCTCGCTGGCGGAATGAAAAGTTTGTAACTTCTGAACCAGATGTTGACGCAATCGGTTCAGTGAAAAAGTCGAACAAAGATAAGTTGATCTATGAGGCAACACATATCCGGTCGCATCAATACCTTTTTGAAACCACCAACGTTCATTGTCAAAAGTTCCCGGGTTAAAAGTGGAATGAGGTCGCTTTAACTTGACAAGAAATTGCCAACGATCCCCTGCAATAACTTGCTGAGTGGATGTCAGTTGAGCTCGATAATGCACTCTGTTGTGATTTACTTTTTGTA
>JAHJDF010000026.1 GCA_018812595.1 Gammaproteobacteria bacterium | reverse complement strand
TCATGCCCGCGTAGGCGGGCATCCATATTTCTGTCATGCCCGCGTAGGCGGGCATCCAGAAATTAAATCTGGATTCCCGCTGTAGCTAGGAATGACGAAAGGACTGGATTCTTAGCTTTCGCGGGAATGACAGAAATATGGATTTTTAGCTTTCGCGAGGATGACTGTACAACGGGAGAAAAAGAAATGTTGGTAGATGCCCATTGCCATCTTAATCAATTAACGAGCGACCAATACGAAGGCGGTCTTGAAGGCATTTTGTTTCGAGCGAAAGAGAATGGTGTCGAGCATATTTTGTGTCCTGCTGTTTCTCTTTCAGACTTTCAGGAAATCATGGAGCTCATAAAAAAATATTCTTTTCTGAGTGCTGCTGTCGCTTTGCATCCTTCAGACACAGAGGAATCGGAAGTGACAGTGGACGAATTGGTGTCGTTAGCGAGTCATGAACGTGTGGTGGGCATTGGTGAAACCGGTTTGGATTATCACTACCTGGATCTACCAATAGAACAACAATGCACTCGGTTTCAAACGCATATCCAATCGGCGGTTGAAGTACACAAGCCATTGATCGTGCACATGCGAGAAGCCAGTGACGATTGTTTTCGTTTGTTAAAAGAAGGGCATGCGGATCGCGTGGGTGGCATGATGCATTGTTTTACGGGGACGTGGGAGGATGCACAGAAGGCCATGGATTTAGGGTTTTATATTTCATTTTCAGGCATTGTGACGTTTAGAAATGCGAATGATTTACGAGAAGTCGCAAAACGTGTGCCGTTAGATCGCTTGTTGATCGAAACCGATTCTCCGTATTTAACACCAGAGCCGATGCGTCGTTTGCCGAATGAACCTTCGTATGTGCGTATGATTGCAGCGGCCTTAGCAAGTCTGCGAGGCGAAAGTTTTGATACGATTGCAAACAGTACGACGCATAATTTCTTTCAATTGTTTCATCGAGCATCACCATGTTTAGACCGTTAGCTTTATTCATTGGTTTGCGTTACACGCGGGCCAAAAGACGCAACCGATTTATATCGTTTATTTCTTTAGTGTCCGTGTTGGGCATTGCCTTGGGCGTGTTGGTTTTAATTACCGTCCTTTCTGTGATGAACGGGTTTGATCAACAGATTAGAAACAAGATTTTTGATTTCATTCCGCACATCACGGTAACGGGCATGGATCATCGAGTGTCCGATTGGCCTTCATTAAGTCGACGGGTAACTCAAATGAAAGGAGTGCTTGCGGCTGCACCTTACGTGATGGGACAGGGGTTGTTGTCGAAAGATCAATCGGTGCATCCTGTGATTGTGAAGGGGATTGAACCTGCTATTGAGACGCAGGTCACAGCGCTTGCGCATCAAATGAAAGAAGGAAAATTATCGTCGTTGAAAAGCGGTCGGTTCGAGATCGTTTTAGGGCAGAATTTAGCAAATGATTTGGGGGCGTTTGTGGGCGATTACGTGACGCTCATCATTCCGCAAGTCACCGTTTCTCCGGTGGGCATGTTGCCTCGGTTTAAGCGGTTTAAGGTGATTGGTATTTTTTCTGTTGGGCCCGGTTTTGGGTTTGATAACAATTACGCGTTTATTCAAATTCACGATGCACAGAAATTGTATGGGCTAGGAAATACGGTTTCCGGCGTGCAGCTCAAGATTAAAGATTTGTTTGCGGCAGACAATCTTTCGTTGTCGATTGAAAAGCAGCTTAAATTTAAATACGAAACGGCGAATTGGACGGATCAGTTTGGGCCTTTTTATCACGCCGTGCAGATGGAAAAGAGCATGATGTTTTTCATATTGTTGTTATTGGTTGCCATTGCTGCGTTTAATTTGGTGTCTAGTTTGGTGATGTTGGTGAATGACAAGCGTGCAGACATTGCGATTTTAAAAACGCTTGGCGCGACGCCGAAAATGATCATGTCTGTTTTTATCGTGCAAGGATTTTTCATCGGTATGCTTGGAACATTGTTGGGTGTGATTGGAGGCGTGTTGTTGTCACTGAATGTGACGCGGTTAGTGAATTTCATACAGGATCAATTTCATGTGCAGTTGTTCACGCCGGGTGTGTATTGGGTGAACTATCTGCCGTCGCAATTGCTGTGGTCGGATGTGTTGCACATTAGTATTGCCGCAATTTTGATGAGTTTGCTAGCAACCATTTATCCCGCCTGGAGAGCAGGAAGGGTGTTGCCAGTAGAGGCTTTACGCTATGAATAGACTGTGCTCCGTCGTCATCCCCGCGCCCATCATCGTCATCCCCGCGCCCATCATCGTCATCCCCGCGGAGGCGGGGATCCAGCCTTTGTAAATATATGTTTCTGGATCCCCGCTTTCGCGGGGATGACGATCGGACGCTTTCGCGGGGATGACGATCGGACGCTTTCGCGGGGATGACGATCGGACGCTT
>JAHJDF010000025.1 GCA_018812595.1 Gammaproteobacteria bacterium | reverse complement strand
TATTTCTAGAACAGTAGTTTTTCTTCACGTCCTGCTAGATGAATAAATGCACGTTTTGTGATTTCGATCACTTTTTCTATGCCTTGTCGCAAAGGTTCACCAGAAACAAAACCGGGGCCGTCGCTGATCATGAGACAAATGGCTCCAGACAAAATGCGATATCGACACCCTTTTCCTTTTATTCTGAGTTGTGCATCAAATAACTGCGATAAGGTAAACAAATGCGAGGCTTCCATTTCGGAAGCAAGCACTCCCGCCCGACGCAAGATATTTACATAAGCGTGATTGCTTTCCGCCATTGCGCCTTCACCAAACTCTCGAGCAAAAAGAGAATCTTTGGAATGCATTAAACCCACATGACACTGCTCTGGAAAATTTAATTCCCGCGCAGCTTCTACTAATGCTTGCACCATCTCTGGCGATGCAATCGCTGGAAACTCTAAAGGAACGTAATTACGAGAAGCCCCTTCATCACGTACAGCACCCAAGCCAATCACAAAATCCCCTAACCTCATAAATTCAGGTTGAAGCAAACCTGCTGTACCCACACGCAGGAATCGTTTTGCTCCCAGTTTGATGAGTTCATTCATAATGATATCCACACTGGGGGTTCCCATGCCGGTCGCTACAGAAGCTACTTCAATTTTTGTGCCCTCGTGCTCAATCTCTCCAAGATACAAATTATGAGCACGTGACGACTCTTTCACTGTCACCGAGGAAAAGTGATCTGCTATTTGTTTTGCGCGTCCATCCGAACCAGGCAAAAACACATAACGCCCAATACCATTGTTCCCAGCCAAATCCTCTTCGACTGCATTAATGTGTTCTGCTTTAAAAGTTTTTTCATGCATCTCTCAATTCCTCCGGTAACAAAATGAGGGGGCATTATAAGGACCAGAAAGAGGGATCGCACACGATAAATAAGATCGACAAACAATATGGTTATTTAGAAATCAGAATGATTCTGAACGTTTGTGGAATGTAAGCAGCTTACTATAATGGCGCGCCATTTGGTTCACTCCACTTATCAATCAACACAAGGGATCTAGATATGAGTACATGGATTTTAGTTGCCAATGCTTCTCGTGCTTTTCTGTACGAAACAAAGCATCTCCGCACAGAATTGCCCCATCTACTACAAAGCTTTAAACACCCACAAAGCCGCGACAAAAAGCATGATCTGACCGCAGACAAACCAGGGCATTACCAAACTTCTCACACCGCCCGCAGCGCATATGAATCACAAACAGATCCTAAAAAAATTGAAGCGAAAAATTTTTCCATGGAGTTGGCAAAGACGCTCTTACACAATGAAGGGCGCCCTGCTTTTACACAATTGATTCTGGTCATGCCTTCTCATTTTTATGGATTATTTAAAGAGCATTTTCATTGCAAAACGCCTGATCTAAAAATAAACCATATCAACAAAGACTATACGCGCTTAAAAATAGAGGAAACGACTCGCTTACTTCGAAAAGAATTTTTTGAATAAAGATGATTTCTATCGTCATTCCTAGCTACAGCTAGGAATGAGGTTGGAACAACGACAAGATCAAAAATAACGATACGTAGGAATTACTCAACAACGCGCAGATTCGGAACTTCTTCTTCAAGACTACCGTCGCCGCTTTGCTCATCTTCTTCAAAGACCATCCCTTGACCGTTCTCCATAGCATAAATCGCCATAATTGATTGGACCGGCACAGAAATATACTTCTCTACGCCCCCAAAACTGGTGCGACAAGCTACTTCATGATTAGAAATACGAAAATCTCTTGTGGCACGAGGAGAAACATTGAGAATAATTTTACCGTCTTCGATGAACTCTTGAGGCACTTGAACATTTTTCATTTCGCCATCAATAAGCAGATACGGGGTACATTCACTATCGACAATCCATTGATAAAAAGCACGTAATAAATAGGGCTTATTAGATAGCATATTCATTCTCCTTTGATGACACATTCACAAAGCAACGAAATCACTTCTTTCAAAGAGGATTCCTAAGCTCTTTCTCAGTATCCGTGAGACTTTGTTGAAAAGTTTCGCGATCAAAAAGTCGTTTAGCATAAGCAAGCAAAGCCTTTGCTCGTGCAGGCAATTCAATCTCATAAGCAGGCAAGCGCCATAGGATTGGAGCAAATGCACAATCGACTAATGAATACTCGTCGCTCAGAAAATAAGCGGTGTTTTGAAAAACAGGTACCACACTCATCAAGCTCTCAAACAATTCATCTTTCGCTTTTTTTGCTAATGCGGCGTCATCCCCTTCAATAGCTCTGACCAAGGAATACCAATCTCTCTCAATGCGATACATCATCAAACGCGATTGCGCACGCGCAACAGGATAGACCGGCAATAAAGGAGGATGAGGAAAACGCTCATCTAAATATTCCATAATGATATTGGAGTGATACAAAACGATATTACGATCAACCAAGGTAGGTAATGAGTGGTAAGGATTAATTACGCTCAAATCTTCTGAATGATCATCCTTCCCTAATTCAATCACATCGACTTGAATGCCTTTTTCGGCAAGAACGATTCTGGACCGATGACTCTCGATCTCCGACGGACTGGTATACAAAGTCATCACAGAACGCTTACTGGCAACGGCAGACATAACTTCACCTCATAAAAGAAAACGAAAAGAAAAAAGTGAGATTAACGTTTTGAGTATTGTTTGCGTTTTCTTGCTTTACGGAAGCCGAATTTCTTGCGCTCAACCCGTCTTGAATCACGAGTTAACAATCCTGCGGAACGTAATATCTTACGGAAAGTTAGTTCATCTTTTGCCACTTCGCCAGTACGAGTCGTTTCATCGTACTCCACGAGCGCGCGAGAAATACCTAATCGAATAGCGTCCGCTTGCCCAGTTGATCCGCCGCCTCGAACGGTGATTTTGAAATCGAATCGACCTAACTGGCTAACAGCTTCCAAGGGCTGTTGGATGATCATAAGATCCGTTTTTCTCGCAAAATACTGTTCTACTGGACGTGTATTAACGATGATGCGTCCTTTCCCCGGTTTCATAAAAACTCTTGCGCTAGAGCTCTTACGTCGGCCTGTTCCATAGTAATTAATTTTCTCTGACATAATCTTATTCCGTCTCAATGTTCAAAATTTCAGGTTGCTGGGCTGCATGCTCATGTTCTGTACCGGCATACACTTTCAACTTTTTAGCCATCTTTCGACCTAAAGGCCCTTTAGGCAACATTCCTTTAACGGCTTGTTTAATAATATCCTCAGGATGTCTTTTCTGTAATTTGGCGAAATTAGTTGATTTCAACCCGCCAGGATAACGGGAATGGTGGTAATACATCTTGTCTTCTGTCTTATTACCCGTCACGCGAACTTTGCTCGCATTAATGACAATAATGTAATCGCCTAAATCCATATTGGGAGTGAATTCTGGTTTATGTTTCCCACGCAACCGATGTGCGATTTGAGTGGCCAAACGGCCTAAGATTTTGTTCTCGGCATCAACGACATACCATTTGCGTTGAATGTCGTCTGGTTTAACAGTGACTGTTCTCATTGATAACTCCAATAAAAAAACTCTTATTGCATTAGATTCAATTACGAAATTAAGCAAAGGATTTTTATGAAAATTGCGGCGGTGACAAAACCACCCCCTCTTTTCAAAAGGGCGCAAGTCTACTGCAGGGTATTTACAGATACAAGGCAGATTTAGCCGCCCTTTGAATGAATTCTTTTAAACATAGAGGGCGATTTATCGCGTCTTTTTTATAAACTATTTGTTAATCAACTTTGTATGCCGACTTTGCAAATATCGACAAAAGATTGCGCTTTTAAAGAGGCTCCGCCTATCAGAACACCATCGATGCCGGGAACGGATAGGAAAGATGCTGCATTGTCCGGTTTCACGCTTCCGCCGTACAAAATCGACATCTTGTTTGCCAGCTCTGTGCCACCCTGTTTCAACAGTTTTCGAATAAAGGCTTGTACGCTTTCCGCCTGCTCCGGTGTTGCGGTTAATCCTGTACCGATCGCCCAAACCGGTTCATACGCAATGATGCATTGTTGAAATGCTTGATAACCAACAGCATCAATCACCGCTTGCAACTGTGCTTGAATCACAGCTTCTGTACGCCCTTTTTCTCGGTCTTCTAGTAATTCACCCACGCACAAAATCGGGGTTAATTGCACTTCCAAAGCTCGTTGCACTTTCTCGGCCACTAGCTCGTTCGATTCTTTATAAACATGCCTGCGTTCTGAATGCCCAAGAATCACAAATTGACAGCGCATGTCTTTCAACATGCTCGCGGCCACCTCGCCGGTATATGCTCCTGCCACATGTTCGTTTACGTTTTGTGCGCCCAATAAAACAGGAGAATTTTGTAAAAGTTGATGCACGGTATGCAAATAAACGAAACTCGGAAAAACGATCACTTGGACAGAAGGAGAATTTAAAACATCAAAATTTGAACAAACCTCTCGCATCAGATTTGTTATTTCTTGCAACGAACCCTGCATTTTCCAATTGCCAGCAATAATTTTTGGTTTCATGTATTTCTTCCTTATTAGGATAATGCGACTAAGGGCCCATCGGACTTATCGTCTGCAGTTACTACTAGACCGTCACCATCTGTCAATTTTTTAATATCAGGATCCTCTGCATCTTTAGCTGACGGCTTAATTTCTAATTTGTAGGTATTAACAGCCATTGCATAAATACGCTTGCGTGTTTCTGCATCAAAGCCTTCAGCAGAAATCTCACTCCAACCATTGCTTACCGCTTGCTCCAACAAATAACGAATATCTTTATCCCTCAAATTGCTTCTAAATTTACGTTTCGCATATTTAATTGTGACTTCGGTCAGACCCCCTTTTTCGTCTCTCTTGAATAAAATATCCACTCCTTCGAAAGGCTTAGGCAGAGGATGCTTCGGATCTTCAGAAAACCACGGTAGAAAACGTAGTGGTTCGTAGATAGTACCGAGAGGAATCCTAGGTCCACGCTTAATATGAGTCGTCCCATCCTCTCGTTCCACAACTCGCACATTCGATTTCTTTAATTTATTAATCAAATCAGACATCTCTCACCTCCTTCAAGCGCCTGTTTTAGGGCTTGGTTTTATCTCTGAAAACAGTACAGAGAAATCTATTTTTCTCGGTTCATAGTTGTGGACTTCAATCTGATGATCTTTCGCATCTAAGTTCAATCGTTTCACCTCGACCCATGCCGCGGTCATCATCTTGGCAAGCCCTGCCATCTCAATATTCCATTTACGCCGCTGTACTTCCTGCATCATAGCTCGCGCGGTTTCTAGTGCTGCGCCCAATGGACGATGGACATCAAATAAATTCACTGGTGAAGCAACAAGCACCACACCAAAATCATAGACTCTAAACAATGGACTCGCATTTTTGAGTTTAAGCAGTTTACCTTCGCTAGGAGGGTTCAAATCATCAGCGTTCCAAACCACAAGCGTGGCAAACCGCTCAAGCATGTAATACACATCTTCTGGCGTCACATCGCGATTCAACAACTCGTCAAGATCCGGGTGTTCTTCTCCCGCTGCAATCTCTTGCCAATATTGCTTGAGCGCTTCGTGCGCTTTTTTGGCCTGTTCGTAAAACATTTCACCTTCTTCACTTGCTTGGGATCGCTCAGCAGAATAAATCGTTAAAACAACAAGAAAGGTGAAAGGCTCTAAAGACGCACTTTGCACGGTGACGCTGATGTTATATGCAACATCCTTTGCAGTTCCCGCTTGAGCAACGCCGCTCATCACTCCATCTTTACTACAAACGATGTCTGCAGGTAATGCATCTCCGCTTTCAAGAACAGCTTCGAAAGTTAATGGTTCATCTAAAGGAGATTGTACGAACTCTCGAAAATCCACAGGTTCCAATGCATCGCCTTCAAGCACCGATAATTCCGG
Source organism: Gammaproteobacteria bacterium (assembly GCA_018812595.1). Classification (GTDB taxonomy): domain Bacteria; phylum Pseudomonadota; class Gammaproteobacteria; order UBA12402; family UBA12402; genus JAHJDF01. Next base: position 27,458 of record JAHJDF010000025.1, on the reverse strand, counting down.
AAGTTCCTTGACTGAAAATGTCGATTGATTGTTCATGGCTTCATAATTCCTTTAATGTTGATCTCATAAGGAGACGCGAGAAATATAGTCTCTACGTTCTTCATCGTCATTCCCGCTTTGCTGTGAATCCAGACAAATTAAATAACTGGATTCACAGCAAAGCGGGAATGACGACGGAAGCGGGAATAACGATTAACCATCCCTTCCGTACACATCCGCATACCGAATAATGTCGTCTTCGCCCAGGTAATCTCCCACTTGTACTTCCACAATTACGACGGTTTTTTTTGTGAAATTCTCGATGCGGTGCAATGTACCCTTAGGAACAAAAAACGACTCATTGGCATGATGTGTCTCCACGGATTCTTCTATAGTGATCGTCGGCTCCCCTGCAACAATCACCCAATGTTCTGACCGATGCTGATGCTTTTGCAACGATAATTGTCCGCTTGGATTTACGGTCAATATCTTTACTCGATAACCCTTCTCAAGACTCAATGTCTTATAGTTGCCCCAAGGCCGTTCATAAATTTTTCCAACTTCGTTACGTTCCGTCATGACTCGATACTCCCTGAGACAACTATGACAAATCAAAGATTAATTGTGACGACCAATACCGAAATATTCGAATCCCAATTCTTTCAGTTTGTTCGGATCGTACTGATTACGACCATCCACAATAACATTGCCTTTCAACTGTTTTTTGATGTACCCAAAATCAGGATTACAAAATTGTTTCCACTCGGTCATCAAAACCAAAGCATCTGCTCCGTCTAAAACCGCTGCTTGATGTTCTTTTAATTCCAATGCCCCGGACTCCAACCACTTTTTAGGCAGTTCCTTTCGAGCAACTTCCATCGCTTCTGGATCATATGCTTTTACTTTCGCGCCCTGCTTAATGACAGTTTCTAAGAAAACTTTGGAAGATGCTTCACGCATATCGTCCGTACCTGGCTTAAAGGACAAGCCCCATAATGCGATGACAACGCCTGACAAATCATCCCCGAATCGATCCAAGATTTTCTGGCCAACGACTCGCTTTTGCTCGTAATTTCGTGCTTCTACCGCGTGGAGCACTTTAGGTTCAAATCCATTTTCTTCCGCAATACGCACCAACGCCTTCACGTCTTTAGGAAAACAAGATCCACCGTATCCAGCACCTGGGTAAATGAAAGGAAATCCAATGCGTGAATCCGACCCAATGCCTCGACGAACTTGTTCAACATCCACATCCAACACGTCACATAGGCTAGCAATTTCATTCATGAACGAAATCTTCGTTGCCAACATGGCATTCGCTGCATATTTCGTCATTTCTGCATCACGGATTCCCATAAAAATGGTTCTTTCGTGGTTGCGAGTAAACGGCTCATAAATTTCCGCCATCACAGCACGCGCTTTATCGCTATCGACCCCTACGACCACACGATCCGGTCTCATAAAATCTTCAATGGCATCGCCTTCTTTTAAGAATTCAGGATTACTCACCACATCGAACGGTATTTGTGTATGGCGTCTTTCTAATTCTTCTTGAATGACGTTTTTTACTTTTTCCGCCGTACAAACAGGCACAGTTGATTTGTCAATCACAACAACGTAATCATCGATAAAACAGCCAACATCCCGAGCCACTCCTAAGACATATTGCAAGTCTGCAGATCCATCTACATCACTCGGTGTTCCAACAGCAACAAAATAGACAGAAGGTTTAAAGGGTTGTTCTGCTAAGGAAGTCACAAAATGTAAGCGTCCATCCTCATGATTACGCTTCACAATGGCTTCCAAACCCGGTTCATAAATTGGCATGATGCCACGCTTTAAATTAGCGATTTTTTCTTTGTCCACATCGACACAAACCACTTGATTGCCCATCTCAGCCAAACAAGCTCCGGTGACTAAACCAACATACCCCGTACCAATTACTGAAATATTCACTTTGTTTCCTCCTATAAAAAAATCGGCGGATTATATCCGCCAGACTGCATGGAACAAAAAGTTAATAGATGTTTGTTGGAGACGCGAGAAATATAGTCTCAATGACTCCGCATTATCGCCGTTTACGCATCCTCACCGTCATCCCCGCCCGCACACCTTTCCCGTCATCCCCGCGAAAGCGGGGATCCAGATTCGATACATATAACTTTCTGGATTCCCGCCGAAGCTAAGAATGACGAAGGCACTGGATTCTAAGCTTTCGCGGGAATGACGGGAAAGGGGCGGGAATGACGGGAAAATCGTGGGAATGACGGTGAAATGCGAAGTAACGGTGAAGTGTTGAGATAACGACGGAAATCAAAAAATCTTCAATAAGCGTTTTTTGAGAAAAGGCCTTTAAAAAACGTTAATAAAATGATTTTTAAATCCAAACCAACAGACCAATGGTCAATGTAATACAGATCGTATTGAACCCGTTTCTCCATCTTCTCCAACGTATCCGTTTCGCCCCGAAAACCATTCACTTGCGCCCATCCGGTAATCCCAGGCTTCACCTTGTGCCGCTGCATGTAATCAAACACCAACGTTTTGTAGTATTCATTGTGCTCAACCGCGTGAGGCCTCGGCCCCACCAACGACATACGACCTTGCAAAACGTTAATTAATTGAGGCAATTCATCCAAACTCGTACGTCTTAAAAAAGCACCAAAAGGAAAGATCCGCTCATCCGTTTTTTTTGCTTGGGTCACAACGCCTTGCTGTTCTCGATGCACATGCATTGTACGAAATTTATAAACGAGAATAGGCTTCCCTTTCGCTCCATGTCGCCATTGCTTAAACAACACCGGACCTTTCGATGAACACTTAATCCCGATCGCAGAAAACAACATAAAAGGCAACGCCGGCACAAAAAATAAAGCCCCTAAAAGATAATCTTCTAACAATTTCAAACACCCATTCACACCCACAAAAGGCGCACGACTTACTTCAATAACCGGCATGCCCGAAATTTCAGTAATGGGATAACGAAATAAAAAATTGGCGCTGACATCTGGAATAAAACGAATGGGAACCGACAAATACCTCAATGGGTCAATCCACTCTTTTATCAGGGGCGATTGAATCGGTAAAGTCACCCAAACTTCATCAATGTTCAAACCCTGAATAAATGGAATAACCGATTCATTAAAAGGATAAAGCGACAAACCGTCTGCATTCTTCTGCTCTTTTGAAACATCCTTCGTGATGATGCACTGCACGGTTAAACCCGCCCACGTGGTTTGTTTTAAACGCTTGGAAACATACTCCGCTAATTTTCGCTCCCCGATCAAAACAATACTGCGTTGATTCCATCCGCGATTCCTGAAAGAACGCAACGCCAAGTGCAACCCAGAACGCAGGCTCAATAGAAAAAACGTTCCTAAGCCTGCCCAATAAAAAATCCATAAACGCGAATAGACGGTGATGGTTTTAAAGCCAATAGATAGGATCAAGACAAAGATGATGACGACACACCAAGCAAAAAATAGCCTGCGCAATAAACTGAATAAAGAACGTCCACGCCAAGAATCGTACACGCCGAAAAATGGGAATAATAAGAAAGTAATCACTGCAGCTAAAAACAAAAGGCCTGCATAAGGATCAAACGCTTGGGATGCACCAAAAAAGCGCAAGAGATAAGCAATCCAACCGGCAAAAACAACGCCAAAAACATCCAGCACTCTAGAAAAAAACGAAAATGCGCTGGCATATTCTTGTAGTAAGCCTCTCCTCACAGCTTCCCTGCTTGGTATCGATCTAAGATTTCCTGAAAAGGTTTTGCCAAATCTGGATGTTTTAATGCAAACACAATGGTTGCTTCAAGATAACCCAACTTGCTTCCACAATCGTATCGAACACCATCAAACGCATAAGCAAAGACTTTTTCCAACCTAAGCAACTGAGAAATCGCATCCGTCAATTGAATTTCCCCCCCTGCTCCGCGCGCAGTTGTCGCCAAAATATCGAGAATTTGAGGGGTCAAGATATAACGTCCCACCACACCATGACGTGATGGCGCATCTTGCAAAGCCGGTTTTTCGACGATGCCTTTTAATTGCGCATAAGGATCCAAATCCTTCATTAAATCGACAATGCCGTATCGATGTACTTCATCGTCTTCAACAGGTTGCACCGCCACAAAGCTGCCGCCCGTTGCTTCAAAGAGATCGCACATCTGACTTAAACAAGAAGTTCCGCTATCAATCAAATCATCGGCCAAAATGACTGCAAAAGGCTCATTGCCAATCAAATCCTTCGCACACAAAACAGCATGCCCCAACCCCAACGCTTCCGGTTGTCTGACATAAACACACGAAACATTCTTTGGCAGAATGTTCTGCACCAGATGCAACATCTCTTTATTATTTTTCTCTCTCAACTTCATTTCTAACTCAAAATTGGAATCGAAATGATCTTCAATAGAACGTTTAGTGCCGCTCGTGATAAATATGAGCTCTCGAATTCCAGCAGCAATTGCCTCTTCGACCGCAAACTGAATGATCGGTTTATCGACGATAGGTAACATTTCTTTTGGACTGGCTTTCGTGGCGGGAAGAAAACGAGTTCCCAAACCAGCAACAGGGAACACGGCTTTTCTTATTTTTCGGGAAATATGCATGACATTGACCTTTCAAAAATGGGCGTATGGTACTGATTTAAAGATCGAAATCTACTGAGAAACTTTGCATGGAAAAGGTTCCATGGGCCTTCCAAACTCAGCAAGACGCGCCTCATGCGCCTCTCGCAGCGATGACCTTACAAACTCTAGATTTAATGTTTGTTGCTCTGCTTGCAAAGGAGTCATACCAAATAGCCGCCCCATTATGAAATCGGGCACTTCAAAGGAAGACGAAAGAGATTGATAGATGTTTTGAAAATATCGATAAAACTCATTTAGATCATTGTCTGTCATCTTCTCTGTAAATTCGTGCTCTGAAAATTGAAACAAGGAAATACGCCCTTTATTAACATACCCGACGCTTTTTAACTTGAAAAACTGAAACAAAGTAAAGGGTTTCTTATTAACACGCTTCACGTTTTTTAAACCGTTTAACAACTCTAGAGACAAAGTGTTTTGCTGAATTTCAGCTAATCTCTGCAAGGAATTAAGATACGTAAACAAAACTTCGATACTTGTGACTTGAAACAATCGTGTCACTTTTGAAAAAGGTTGATTGTCATCGTCAACCATCCAATAAAAATCGCGAAAACATGAAAAATCCAATCGCTTTTTTCTGAAAGCATTCTCAACACACTGAAAATACTGAATGAGCACCTGATTCACAGCTTCTGGAAGAATTGATTTTTCTTTTTCCGCTTTCTCAACATACTTCCAAAATAAAGATTGAAGTTTCTCTAGTTTGTCCTTGAAAGGTTTTTTTGCGTAAGTCTTTTTTAACTGCGTAATATCTGTTTCAAAATCAGTCATCAAACCATCCTTATTCACCACAAACACGACCAGAGAACAATATACACAACATCTCATTGTACAAATTTACAAAATTAGAATGCGCAGCATTAACGTGTTTTTATATCCTCCACCAATTGCTTCACAGCTTGCGCTTGATCTTTGCGTACCACCAAAACTGCATCAGGCGTTTCAACAACGATTAGATCCTCAATACCTGCTACAGCTAACAAACGATGTGTCGCACACAAATAGGAATTTTTTGTCGACAACGCCACTACATTTCCTTCGAGACAGTTTCCGTTCTCATCTTTTGGTTTTAGCTCAAACAATACAGCCCATGAACCAATGTCCGACCATTCCGTATTCAAAGGAACGACCACTGCATGATCTGTTTTTTCCATGACCGCATAGTCCACGGATAAACTAGGAATCTTCGAAAACACATCGGCATCAAATCGGCAAAAATCTGAATCTTCTTTTTCTGTGCTCATCGCTGTCTTACAAGCCTTCAAAATGTCTGGCGCGTATTGCTCCATTTCATGCAACAAGCTTTTTGCTGAAAACAGAAACATGCCGCTGTTCCATAAATAATTGGGGGACCGCACAAATGTTTCAGCGGTCACAAGATCCGGTTTTTCGATAAATGATTGCACCTCGAAAGCCGCTCCTGAATGAAGATTCTTTCCTTTACGAATATAGCCATAACCCGTTTCAGGCTTTGAAGGCTGAATACCAAATGTCACTAAATGTCCTTGCTCCGCAAACACATTCGCTTGCTTGATGGCTTCATGAAACAACAAAATTTCAGTAATGGTGTGATCAGAAGGCAAAACCAACAGCACAGCCTTCTCATCCGCACGGCTCGCATATAAAGCCGCTAAAGCGACGCTTGCGGCCGTATTGCGCCCCATAGGTTCAAGCAAAATTTTTGATGCAGCGACGTTAATTGCACGCAATTGTTCGGCCACAATAAAACGATGCGCTTCGTTACAAACCAAGAGAGGCGCTTCTGTATCAAGCCCCTCTAAACGTTGGATGGTGGACTGCAACAAAGAAGTATTTCCTAAAAGAGCTAAAAACTGTTTGGGATGTTCCGCGCTAGACAATGGCCACAACCGCGTACCAGAACCACCACACAAGATCACAGGAATAATCATGTTTTTCTCCTTTGTTGAAAAGCGCGAGAAATATAGTCATTTATCGTCATTCCCGCGAAAGCTAAGAATCCAGTTTTATTAAATCATCTCTGGATCCCCTCTTTCGCGGGGATGACTATCGTTTATTGGTTTAGATAATCTAAATATTTTCTGGATCCTTAGCCTTCGCGGGGATGACAGTAACTTGAATTCATAGCTTCGCAAGAATGCCATTCAACCATTCTTTAGCATTTCAAAATAATTTAAGTACAAGCGATCGGTTGCATCGTTGACATAATCTTCTGTTTCACTGTGCCCTAATAATTGCGGCAACGGGTTTAAAACACGATTCGCTCGCTCTTTAGGTGACATCAATTGAATCGCTTTTTTATTAGGAATCGAAAAACCGACTTGTTCGAAAATACGCTTAGAAACGTCTGGCCTTAAAACAAAATTAATAAATTCATACGCCTCTTCTAAATGCGGTGAATTTTTGACAATCACCAAATTATCCAACGCCATAATCGCGCCTTCTTTGGGATAAACGTAACAAAAACTCGAATCGTTTTGGATGACTCGGTTCGCATCGCCATTCAACAACGAACCAATTTGCGCTTCATGATTGAGATATACACTAAATGTTCCATTCGGCACAAAAGCAATCACAGAAGGCAACAACGCTTTTAGTTTCAAATAAGCCTGTTTGATATGCGCAGGATTCTGATCATTAATCGAATACCCCAACGCTTTGAAAGCAATCGCAAAGGTATCTCGTACATCATCGGGTAAAACAATCTTCCCCTTAAACTTCGGATTCCATAAATCCTTCCAAGAATTTATTTGAGGAACTAAATCACACGAAACGATTAATCCACCGCTCAACCACATATAAGGAATGCTGTATTGATTCCCTGGATCAAACGGAAGATTGAGAAACCTAAGATCCAAATCCTGTAAATGATGAATTTTTGAATGATCTAATCTCTGCAACATCCCCTCTTTTTTTAAACGCTGAACAAGATAAGTGCTTGGAACAACCACATCGTAGGCAGAGGGACGCTGCGGTGAGAAACCAGCTTTCAACTTCGCATACAACGCTTGATTGCTGTTGTAAACGCTGTAATTCACCTTGATTCCGGTTTCTTTTTCAAATTGTTGCAAGACAGAATCAGGCAAACAATGCGCCCAATTAAAGAGATTCAAAACACGGTCTTTCGCAAAAGCTGTAGAAAGAAAGAGCAACAGAAAAAAGAAAATTATTTTTTTCATAAGCAATGTTTTTGACCTCACTATCATTATTTCCGCACTGATCCTTTGTATTACTCCGTCATTCCCGCGCAAGCGGGAATCCAGAATTGATATATCTTCTGGATTCCCGCTTACGCGGGAATGACGGAACAGAGGCCTGGATCCCCGCCTTCGCGGGGATGACGATGGACGCCTTCGCGGGGATGGCGATGGACCTTCGTGGGGATGGCGACGGAACGAAACAATGGCTATAACAACTTCAACAATTGCCAATAATGTACAATCAATTGATTCACTTGATTAGGCACATACCCTTCCACTTGCGCATTTCGTAAATCTTCCGACTTTGGATTAATGACACGATTGTTCCGCATATCAGGCGACATCAAACGCAACGCTCCCAAGTTCGGCGTGGAAAATCCAACACCTTCCACAATCATCTTCGCGACATCTGGCCTTAGAACAAAATTCATAAATTGATACGCGGCTTTCACGTGCGAGGCATACTTCGGAATCACCATGCTATCCACCCAGAAAATGGGGCCGTCTTTAGGAAAAATAAAATAGAAATTCGGATTACCAACAATCACCGAATGCGCATCACCGTTTTGAATCACACCCACATTTGCATCTTCATTCACAAACATTTGCTGTTCAGCGCCGCTTGAAAAAGAACGGATGTTTGGACTTAACGCCCTTAACTTTAAATAAGCTGTTTTAATATGCTCTGGATCCACATCATTAACAGGGTATTTAGAAACAATCAGCCCTATCGAAAAAGCATCACGCAAATCATCCGTGAAAGAAATCTGCCCTTTATATTTTGGTTTCCACAAGTCCCGCCAATACTGAATGCTGCCTTCTGGATAATACTTTCGATTCGCAATCATGCCCGTCACGCCCCACAAATAAGGCACACTGTATTGATTCTGAGGATCAAAAGACTGATTTAATAGCTTTGGATTCAAATATCGAAAATTAGGCAACTGCTTTTTATCCAGCTTTCTCAACATGCCTTCCTTACGCATGCGTTCCACAAAATCACTGGAAGGAACCACAAGATCGTATCCAGCATGTTGGTCTGCCTTAAGCTTTGTATATAACGTTTGCTCACTTTCGAACGTTGAATAATTCACCCGTATGCCGGTCTCCTTCTGGAAAAGCGCTAATACTTTTGGGGGGATATAACCCGACCAATTGTAAACATTAAGAACACGCTGTTGAGCAAAAGCAAAAACAGGAAAAACAGTGCAAAAAAATAAAATAAAGAAACGTTTGTTCAACTCTCTTATACCTTCCTACGAATTAAAGATTGTGCTGCCACTATTAACAGCAAGGTAAATACAAAAATTAAGGTACATAACGCATTCACTTCCGGCGTAATACCTACATGCGTCAATGAATAAATATAAAGCGGCAAGATCTGAAAGGTCGGCCCCGTTACAAAAAAGCTGATCACCACGTCATCCATAGAAAGTGTAAAACTCAACAACCAACCTGCAATTAAAGCCGGCATCATTAAGGGAATGATGATGCGCATAAAAATAAGAAAATCATTGGCCCCAAGATCTCGTGCAGCTGCAAAAATATTCTTATCCACGGTCTGTAAGCGGCTGTAAACAATCACCAATACAAAAGGAAGACAAAAAGTAATGTGAGCGGATAACAACGTCCAAAAACCCAACTGAACTTTTAACATAACAAACAACATCAAAAGCGAAACACCAAAGACTAAATCAGGCACCACAATCAGAATAAAAACCAATCCTTGAATTAACTTTTTTCCGTAAAAACGGTATCGAAATAAAGCAACAGCAGCGGCCAAACCGAGCACAGTTGCAACAGTAGAAGCAAGCACAGCAATCAAAAAGGAATGACCGGTCACCAGCAACAACGAATGATCGTGAAAAAGTTGTTTGTACCACTTGAATGTCAGGCCGTGCCAAAACGCGGAGAACTTAGAGTCGTTAAAAGAATACGTAATCAAAACAACAATGGGCAAATACAAAAACACATAAATAAAAAACAGATATAAGAATTTAAGAGTGCGATTCATACAACAGACTCCACGACCCCCACGAAAGCAGGGATCTTGTTCCTAAACAAAGTTCTGGATTCTAAGCCTTCGCAGGGATGACAAATGGATAGTTCTCTCATATCAATTCCTGCCTATTTTCTTCAGAGGAATTTTTCCAATAGAACAATAATAAGGCACCCATCAAAATCGTTAAAATCATGCTAATAGAGGCTCCAAACGGCCAATTATGTGCTTCGAAAAATTGATCTTTAATGAGGTTCCCTAACAACAATGACTTCGCTCCACCTAAAACATCTGGAACGTAAAACAGGGTCATGGCAGGTAAGAGAACCAACATAACTCCCGCAATAATGCCGGGTTTAGTGATGGGTACCACCACGCGAAACAAAATACGAAGCTTACCAGCGCCTAAATCGCGTGCTGCATCGAGCAAACGCCAGTCAAATTTTTCCAAATTGGCATACAACGGCAAAATCATGAAAGGCAGTGAGATGTATACCAAACCAATCAACACAGCTGTTTGCGTAAATAAAAGATGCAAAGGTTGATGAATCAAGCCCAACCACATTAAAAGATGGCTCAACCATCCTTCTCCACGAATCAAAACAATAATGGAATACACGCGCATCAATGTGCTTGTCCAAAACGGCAACATTAGAAAAAAAATTAAAACGGGTTTTACGGCTTTTGGCATACGCGAACAAATATATGCAAAGGGGTATCCAAGCATGAAACAAAAGCTACAACTCACGACCGATAAATAGAGAGAACGAACGAAAATCTTGAAATAAATGGGATGAAACAATTGAAGATAATTAGTGAACGTAAAATGCCAAACAAAGATATTCGTATCACCGCTCTCAAGCACGCTAGCAAGACACACCAACACAAAAGGCAATAAAGCAAAAAGACCGATCCATAGAAACAGCAATCCAACAGAAAAACGCTTAAACAAATGGTTATTCATCATGCGGCAATACCACCTCCCAGCCTAACGTCCATTCCACCCAAACATTTTCTCCTCTTTTAAAATCCAAGTTTTCATCGTCTTCATCAAAAAATTCCGTCGTCGACAAACGCTTTCCGCTCTTTGTTTTTAAGATCAAATCAACAGTAGATCCTTTATAAATTACTTGTTCCACTTTCGCTTCAAACATGTTTGTTGTGTCATCAACTTCTGTGTTATACCAAGAATGCAAATCTTCTGGACGCACAATCACAGAAACGTTCTGTCCTTTTTTGAATTCCCCTTCATTATCTAATTGATATTTTTTCCCTTCGATAAAGACCTGAATGGTGTCCTCTGTCGCTTCAATCACTGTGGTTTCAAAGATATTGGCCGCTCCAATAAATTTTGCGACATATAACGTTTTCGGTTCTTCATAAACATCCCGAGGAGTTCCAATTTGTTCAATACATCCATGATTCATTACCACAACACGATCAGACATCGACAACGCCTCTTCTTGATCGTGTGTTACTAAAATAAAAGTAATCCCTAATTTTCTCTGTAGCGCTTTTAGCTCGATTTGCATTCTCTTTCGTAAGCTATAATCCAAAGCACTTAATGGTTCATCTAGCAACAACACCAACGGCTTATTAATAACAGCCCGCGCAATCGCAACCCGTTGTTGCTGTCCGCCACTCAATCGATCTGGTTTTCTATCTTTTAGATCATCCAACTTCACCATCGACAGAGCTCCCAAGACTCGCTCATGAATTTCTTGTTTAGGGAGATGTTTGCATTGCAAACCAAAGGCAACGTTTTCATACACCGTCATATGTGGAAACAACGCATAACTCTGGAAAACCATGTGGACATGCCGCTCTTCAGGCGGCGTATTTCTCATATCCTTTCCATCGATAGCAATAACGCCACCGGTTAACGTTTCAAAACCAGCCAAAAGACGTAATAAGGTAGTTTTTCCACAACCGGAAGGACCTAAAAGCGTTAAAAATTCACCGCTTTTGACATCTAAATTGATGCTGTTCAAAACACGTTGGTCTTTAAAATATTTATCAACTGCTGCGATTTCGATGATGTTTTTGCTCAATGTCACCCCCCTACTTTATTGTTTCCATCGTCATTCCCGCGCAAGTGGGAATCCAGATTGCCTAAATTCTTAGGGGAAAGCCTGACCGACTTCCCTCACTTTACCCCTGTTTAAAACGTTCGATGCCTTCCAAAATCAAACGACAGGCCTCGTTGTAGTCCAACCATCCTTTGATCTTGACCCATTTGTTGAGTTCTAAATCTTTGTAATGCGCAAAGAAATGTTGGATCGCATTTTTTTCAACAGGAGAAATGTCTTCAATCGAATGAATGTGCGAATAAATAGGTGTCAGAGCATCCACTGGAACCGCTAATAATTTTTCGTCTGGGCCTGCTTCATCTTCCATGTCCAACACACCCACAGGACGACAACGCACAATCGCACCGCTCATCACAGAAAAAGGACACAGCACCAGCACATCACAAGGATCTTTGTCTTGAGCTAACGTCTGAGGGATATAACCGTAGTTGCAGGGATAGCGCATGCTCGTATTCATAAAGCGATCGACAAACAACAACTCGCTCTCTTTATCAAATTCATATTTCACGGGATCACTTTGAGAAGGAATCTCAATAATTACATTTATTTCATTAGGAACATTTTGACCGGGCAACACTTGCTTAATACTCATCCTCACATCCTCCGAAAAAAGGGCTGCGCATTGTATGAGTTAAGTGAAATTACTCAAGAACGGACCTTGACCGTAACAACGGCGCAAAGACTGAAAATGACGGCCTTACGAAATAACACTATAAAACTAGATCCTAGTTTTACTCGACCGTAAGATCTGGCACCGTTTCACCATGTAAGAATTAAGGAGAAAACAATGGAGCACCCAGATTGTTTGTTTTGCAAAATTCTGAACAAAGAGATTCCAGCAAACATCATTTATGAAGACGATTTTGTCATTGCTTTCGACGATATTTATCCTAAAGCCCCCATTCACAAATTAATCATTCCAAAAAAACACATTGCAACACTGAACGAACTTTCCCCAAAAGAAGAAACACTTGTCGGGCATATGGTTTATGTGGCTGCTCAATTAGCGAAAAAATTTGAAATTAATGAATCAGGGTATCGGACTTTGCTTAATTGCAATCAAGACGGTGGACAAATGGTGTTTCACATTCATCTACACTTATTGGGAGGCCGCTCTCTACTGTGGCCGCCAGGATGATTTTTTGTCGCCATCCCCGCGTACTAGATCCTTAGCTTTCGCGGGGATGACTATATAAAATTATTCAACAACGGCTTCTTGGGCCATCAAGGATGGTTTCATGGTGAGTCGGATACGACCTTGGCGATCAATTTCAACGACTTTCACTGAAACAGTTTGGCCTTCAGACAACACATCGGTCACACGCTCAATACGTTGTTCACTCAATTGTGAAATGTGCAAGAACCCATCTTTGCCTGGCAAAATGTTAACGAACGCGCCAAATTCCAAAATCTTATTAACCTTGCCTTCGTAAATTCTACCTATTTCAGCTTCTGCAACGATTCCTTCAATCCGCTGTTTTGCTTGTTCACAGGCTTCTTGAGACGGCGCAGCAATGCGCACCAAACCAGAATCATCAATATCAATAGAAGCGCCTGTTTGCTCAATAATCGAACGAATGGTTGAGCCGCCCTTTCCGATTACTTCGCGTACTTTTTCAGGCAACACCTGCATGGTTTGAATCACTGGGGCATGCGGCGATAACTCTGTACGAGCAGTCATAATCACATCATTCATGTGCTTCAATATATGCAAACGGCCTTCTTTCGCTTGTTCCAATGCTTTTTGCATGATGAATTTTGTAATGCTTGCAATCTTGATATCCATCTGCAAAGCAGTAACGCCTTCTGCGGTTCCTGCTACTTTGAAGTCCATATCGCCCAAATGATCTTCATCTCCCAAGATATCTGTCAAAATGGCAAATTTATTTTCTTCTTTAATCAAACCCATCGCGATGCCTGCCACAGGCGCTTTAATAGGCACGCCCGCATCCATCAAAGACAAACTGGACCCACAGACAGTAGCCATGGAACTGGAACCGTTTGATTCTGTAATTTCAGACACAATACGCAACACATAAGGGAAGTCCGCATCTTCTGGTAACACGGCTTGTACAGCACGTTTCGCTAAACGACCGTGACCAATTTCGCGACGTTTCACACTGCCTAAAGGAGCTGTTTCTCCGACCGCATAAGGAGGGAAGTTGTAATGTAATAAAAAGCGATCTCTATAATCGCCTTCCAAGCCTTCCACCATCTGCGCATCTCTTTCTACACCCAATGTTGTCACGACTAACGCTTGCGTTTCTCCTCGAGTAAACAATGCAGAACCATGCACTCTGGGTAATACACCGACTTGAATATCTAAAGGTCTGACCGTGCGTGTGTCACGCCCATCAATACGAGGATGACTTTGTAAAATACGATCACGCACAATGTGTTTACTTAGTTTTTCAAAAGAAGCTTTAACATCGTGTTCCGATGGCCCTTCTTCTGTATCAACCAGCAATGCGCCCAACAATTTCGTTTTTATTTCATCGATTTTTTCTGCGCGCTGTAATTTATCGGCGATTTGAAAAGCGGCGGTTAATTCTTCTTTCGCTAACTTTTCAATATTTTGATCGAGAACAGCATTGTCTTCTTTGATTGCCCAATTTCCGCTAGCACGTCCTGCCTCTTCGACAAGATCTTTAATCGCTTGAATCGCTATTTGCATTTCCTGATGACCAAACCAAACCGCTTCTAACATCACGGCTTCCGGTAACATTTTGGCTTCGGATTCAACCATCAAGACGCCTTGTTCCGTACCTGCAACAACCAAATCCAGTTCGGATGTTTTGAGTTGCCCAGTTGTCGGATTCAAAATAAAGCTATCTTCTTTAAATCCAATACGAGCAGCTCCAATAGGACCGTGAAAAGGAATGCCCGACAACATTAAAGCAGCAGACGCTCCCAACAGAGCTGGAATGTCAGTATCAATTTCAGGATTAATGGAGACAGCTGTCGCAATCACTTGAACATCATTAAAAAAACCTTCAGGGAACAAAGGCCTAATCGGACGATCGATCAAACGCGACAATAAAGTTTCCCGCTCCGTAGGACGTCCTTCTCGTTTGTTAAACCCTCCTGGAATGCGCCCAAAGGCATAAGCTTTTTCTTGATAATTCACAGTGAGAGGGAAAAAGTCTCTCCCTTCAACTGCTTTTTTCGCACACACAGCCGTCACTAAAACGGTTGTTCCGTCCATATCCACTAATACCGCAGCATTTGCTTGTTTAGCGATTCTGCCCGTCTCCAAGGTGACCGTATGTCCCCCGTATTGAAAAACTTTTTTACAAATATTCACAATTTAAATTCCTATATTGAAAAGATGAAAAGAAGGGAGCAGAAAAATAATCCCGAGAAAATTGAAGAACAATAAATGAGAAGAGATAAATAGAAGCATTAAACATCTTTTAAATTGAGACGCTCAATCAACGTTTCGTAACGATCTCTATCTGTGCGTTTTAGATATTTGAGTAATCGACGGGAACGATTCACTTTCGCCATCAACCCTCGAAGTGAATGGAAATCTTTTTTATTAGACTGCATATGCGCAGTTAACCCACTAATTTCATTAGTCAATAAAGCAACCTGTACCTCAACAGAACCGGTATCTCCTTCAGATTTTTGATACTCCGCTATAATTTTTTGTCTTTCTTTTACAGACGCTCGCATTTCATACCTCTTTACATTTCAGCTAAAAATTTTTCTGCCCTTTTTAAAGCGCGCGGATTCTACCATCCAAAATATGCCTCACAAGGACTTTTCTTTGTCTAAAGACTCTTCAACATCTGTAAGCAGTTCCACCATGCGCTCACTGTTTTGCACAGAGTCATCAAAATAAAAATGAAGTTCAGGCATTTTTCGTAATTTCATCTCTTGCGCTAACAAATAACGTAAGGTCTTAGCTTCTTCGTTCAAAAAATGTACCAACGGCTGAGGGTCCTGGTCAGAAAGCAAAGAAATATAGACCTTTGTATAAGATAAATCGGGGCTGACCTTAATTCGCGTAATAGAAATCACTTGGTCTCGCCATTGCTCATATCGATTATGAATCAAAACGCTCAGTGCACTTTTCATGACCGATTCGATGCGTTGTATACGTTTGTACTCTTTTACCATCACGTTATGCCTTACAAAGTTCGAGCAACCTCGATCATTTCAAAGACTTCTATTTGATCCCCCACCCTGACATCGTTGTAGTTTTTGACACCGATACCGCACTCCATACCATTACGAACTTCATTGGCATCTTCTTTAAATCGACGCAATGACTCTAACTCTCCTTTGTAAATCACTACTTGATCACGCAAAACGCGAATCGGACGATTTCGCTTCACGACACCTTCGATCACCATACAACCAGCAATGTCTCCAAATTTTGGAGAATGGAAGACATCCCGAACTTCTGCCAAACCAATGATTTGTTCTTTGATCTCAGGCAAGAGCAACCCACTCAGTGCGCGTTTCACAACATCAATGACATCGTAAATAATGCTGTGATAGTGCACATCAACACCGTTTGCTTCGATCAACTGTTTTGCCGAAGTGGCCGCTCTGACGTTGAATCCAATAATGACGGCTTTCGAAGCGATCGCTAAATTCACATCGGAATCCGTAATTCCACCAACACCGCTTGAAATGATTTTTACTTTCACATCATCCGTCGACAATTTCACCAACGCTTCTCTTAATGCTTCCACGGACCCTTGAACATCTGCTTTTAAAACAATGTTCAAAGTACTGACTTCGCCTTTTCCTAAACCTTCGAACAAGTTATCCAAACTCACTGTCGCATTTTCATTTTCGAGGCGAACCGTACGGTGTTTGTTTTGTCTAAACAAAGCGACTTCACGTGCTTTTCGTTCATCACGTAACACCACGAATTCATCGCCAGCATTTGGAAGCCCTGACAAACCTAACAATTCCACGGGAATCGAAGGGCCCGCCTCTTCAATTCTATGTCCTAATTCATTTAACAATGCTCTTGCATGCCCAAACTGATCTCCGGCCAACACAATATCACCTTTATGTAAGGTGCCTTTCTGCACCAAGATCGACGCGATAGGCCCTAAGCCTTTGTCCAAACGAGATTCAATGACAATCCCGTGAGCAACGCCTTCACTGACTGCTTTTAATTCCAACATCTCTGCTTGTAATAAAATGGCATCAAGCAACAGATCCACGCCTGTTCCTTGCTTGGCGGAAATAGCAACAAACATGGATTCTCCACCCCATTCTTCAGGCACCACTCCGTACTTCGTCAATTCGGTTTTCACTTTCTCAGGATCAGCATCCGGCTTATCAATTTTATTCACTGCCACAATCATTGGCACATTGGCTGCTTTCGCGTGTTCAATAGCTTCGATGGTCTGAGGCATCACCCCATCGTCTGCTGCAACAATCAGCACCACAATATCTGTCACTTGTGCTCCTCGCGCACGCATCGCTGTAAATGCCTCATGCCCGGGAGTATCAAGAAAAGTAACAATACCCTTCTTGGTTTCAACGTGATAAGCACCAATATGTTGCGTGATACCTCCCGCTTCCCCAACCGCCACTTTCGTGCGACGAATGTAATCCAAAAGAGAAGTCTTCCCGTGATCGACATGCCCCATAATGGTTACAACAGGTGCTCGAGACGTTGCCTCTCCTTCCTCTTCTGTCTCAGCCAAAGCGGCTTCTTCAAAAGCATTTGAGCTTAATAAAGCGGGCTTATGCCCCATTTCTGTGACAACAATTTCGGCCGTATCTTGATCGATCGATTGATTGATCGTTGCCATGATTCCTAACTTCATCAACTCCTTAACAACAGCGGCTGCCTTAACAGACATACGTTGCGCCAATTCAGCAACGGTAATGATTTCGGGGATTGATACTTCTTTAACGATCGGCTCAGTAGGTTTTTCAAAAACATGTTTTTTGATTTTCGTAACAGTTGGCTTATAAGTCTTTTTACGAAATCCAAAAGATAGAGGTCGCTCTTCTTCTTCCTCTGTTAGATCAATCGAACGGACATCGATTCTCTTCTGTGCACGCTCTTTAGTAATTTGTTTTGCTTTTGCTTTCTTTTTCGCTTTCTCAAGCTCATCTTCCGTATCTACTTTTCGCCCTTTCTCTTCCTTTTCGTGCTTCTTTTCTACAACAGCTGTTTTCTGCTCAGGCACAACAGTTGGAGCTTCTGTCACCACTGTTTCCGGCTTCTCGACGACTGGTTTTTCTTCCACCCATTGAGCTTCTTGAACTAGCTTCTTTTCTTCTGCATGTGTTGCTGCGATACGTTCTCGATCTTTTCGTTCTTGCTCCAAAATAACACTACGTTTGATATAGGTATGTTTTTTACGCACTTCAACATTAACAGTCTTTTGGCTTCCGCTTTGCGACCCCGTCACTTTTAATTTGCTAAGTGTTTTACGTTTTAGTGTGATTTTTTTCGGTTCTGTTTCAGGAGCTTCTTTTTTCAAACTTAACTTGGCTTCTTTTTTTGCAACTGGGTTGTCCGTTTGATCCGTTTTAGGTTGAACAACTGTTTTAGCAGTCACCATTTTCTTGGGCTCGGTTTTTTTTAATCCTTCCAAATACGTCACGATTTTTTTCTGTTGTTGAGCAGAAATCTCTTGTTCGGCATCTTTAACACGCATGTTGGCTGCATGAAAATGTTCTAACAGTTCATCAACCGAAAGGTTTAACTGTTTTGCAAATTCAATCACTGTCATTTTTGCTGCCATAAAATTTTCCTCCTGAACACACTCAATTCATATATTCGTATGTTCTTTAATTTCTCCTACTGTCATTCCTAGCTTCGGCAGGAATCCAGTTATATCAGTTATATATACGACAGACATGTGATCGCCCGAAGATTCCGTGCTAATGACCGCGTCTACTCCCTATTTAAACCATGGTTCTCTTGCCGTCATAATCAAATTGCCCGCCTTCTCTTTCGTCATGCCTTCAATTTCCATCAATTCGTCAATGGATTGTTCTGCCAAATCTTCCATCGTCTTAATACCATGGGAGGCCAATACATGTGCGAGAGCTTGATCCATGCCTTTCATATTTACCAAATCATCGCTGGGATGCGCTTGGCTGTCTTCTTCACTAATTTTTTCCTTCGCCCGTTCACGCAATGCTTCCACGATTTCTTCATCAAATTCTTCGATATTCAAAAATTCTTGCACGGGGACATACGCTACTTCTTCTAAAGTCGTAAACCCTTCTCTCACCAAAATTTCTGCAACATCTTCATCAAGATCCAAACGGTCCATAAACATCTTCTGCAATTGATTGGACTCCTCTTGACTCTTCTCTTCTGCTTCTTTGGTAGACATCACATTTAAGGTCCAACCGGTTAATGCGCTTGCTAATCGAACGTTTTGACCGCCTCTGCCAATTGCTTGAGACAACTGATCTTCATTCACTGCAATATCCATCGCATGAGTATCTTCATCCATGACGATCGACGCCACTTCCGCAGGAGCCATCGCATTAATCACGAGCTGTGCCGGATTGTCGTCCCACAAAATAATATCGACACGTTCGCCAGCTAATTCATTCGAAATAGCTTGCACACGAGAACCTCGCATACCAACGCATGCGCCAATGGGATCAATTCGCCCATCATTCGTTTTGACCGCCACTTTTGCACGCAACCCAGGATCACGAGCAACAGCCTTTACCTCGATGGTTTCCTCTCCCACTTCCGGCACTTCGATGCGCAGAAGTTCGTGCAACATCTCGTTTTCTGTACGACTGGCTAATAATTGAGGACCACGCGCATCGACTTTGATTCTAGACAAATAGGCTCGAAGACGATCGCCCATGCGCACAGAATCATTGGGCAACATCTCTTCGCGAGGAATAAAGACTTCGGCATTGTCTCCTAAATCTAAAAAGACGCCTTCTCGTCCTGTCTTTTTCACAGAGCCATTAATCAATTTACCAATTTGAGAACGATAAGCGTCTACCATTTTGGCGCGTTTTGCTTCTCTCACTTTTTGAATAATAACTTGTTTTGCTGTCTGCGCAGCAATGCGTCCAAAATCAATGGATGGAATTTCTTCTAAAAGTTGATCTGTCAACGTCGGTTCATACCCTCTCTTTTTTGCTTCTTCCAAATCAAAACAGGCAACGCTTTCTGATGCACATAAAAACCAACAATGCACAGTTTCTTCTTCTGGTTGAGTGTCCTCTTCATCTTCACGATGTTTGATTCGTGTTTCGGTCTGAACTTCTAAACATTTTTTTTCTTCAATTTTTTGAGAGGCATCTTTCAAAGTGAAATGAATCTCTGGATTAAATTCGATGGCTTCGTCCTGTTCATCTACTACGGTCCATCGACGATAAGTTGCGTAATGCCCTGTATCACGATCAATGGACACCTTCACATCAATGTTAGCTAAATGCCGTTTCTTCGTCGCAAGTTCTAATGCGGCTTCGATCGCTAAGAAGATCACTTCTTTCGATACATCCATTTCGTAAGAAACTGCTTTTACAACATCCAAAATTTGTTTGTTCATCATTGTTGCCTCATACAGAAATTAATCATTAGAACCGAACGCATATTGTCGTTCCAAATGCGCTTTTTGAATCTGTTCAAAAGGAATATTGACTGTTCCTTCTTGTGTTAACACCTCAATTACATTGTCTTTTACAGCGTTGATACGCCCCTTCAATTGGTTATGTTCATGAATGGGTTGTGCGAGATGCAGCACCACTTGTTCCCCCACAAAGTGTTCAAACTGTTGCAACGTAAACAGCGGGCGATTCGCGCCTGGAGAAGAAACTTCTAAGCGATATTTCCAGGAAATCACATCTTCAACATCTAAAACCGCACCAACCTGTTTGCTGACCTTTTGACAATCCTCAAGTGCAATGCCTTCAGAACGATCAATATAAATACGCAACGTAGCAATACGGCCCGGCAAAAATTCTATGCCAACAAACTCGTAACCCATCGTCTGAATGACAGGTTGTAACACTTGGTTAATCGCTTCGATATTCACTATTTACAAACCCCAGTTAACAAAAAACCCCTAAACGGGGTTCCAAAAATCTTTGAATTGGTAGCGGGGGTAGGATTTGAACCTACGACCTTTGGGTTATGAGCCCAACGAGCTGCCAAACTGCTCCACCCCGCATCAAAGGGCGCGCACTATACAAACAATACATAGAACTTGTAAACAATCTTTCGTTATTCCTCAGGGCTGTCCCATTAAAATCGTCGTCATTCTTAGCTTCGGCGAGAATCCAGACTAAAGTCATTCCCGCGGAAGCGGGAATCCAGTTCTTCAGACATATCGATTTCATCTACCCGTTCAGTCATTCCCGCGGAAGCGGGAATCCAGTGTTCTCTGGATCCTTAGCTTTCGCGGAGATGACGGTGGAGCGCTTTTTCGGGGATGACGATAGGACAATGACTAAAGACGCATGTGGGGGAAAAGGATGACGTCTCGAATGGATGCGGAGTTTGTCATGAGCATCACCAAACGATCGATACCGATGCCCTCTCCTGCGGCTGGAGGCATGCCATATTCCAAAGCGGTGACGTAATCTGCGTCGTAGTACATCGCTTCTTCATCACCGGCCTCTTTTTGCTTTACTTGTTCACGGAAACGATCGGCTTGGTCTTCGGGATCATTCAGCTCGGAAAAGCCGTTCGCTATTTCTTTACTCGCCATAAAAAATTCAAAGCGATCTGTAATAAAAGGATTTTGATCATTACGGCGCGCGAGCGGTGAAATTTCATATGGATATTCCGTAATAAAAGTAGGTTGAATCAGATGATGTTCAACCGTTTCTTCAAAAATCAGTGACTGCAGTTTTCCTAAACCATCATGCTTCTGGAACTGAATGTGCAATCGCTCAGCCACTTGCCGCGCTGAATCCAAATGATCGATGTCTTGCGCTGTGATTTCAGGATTGAAATGCAAAATGGAATCGCGCATCGACATGCGCGCAAAAGGTTTGCTCCAATCAAATGTGTATTCCTGATAGGTGATGACGGTCGTGCCCAAAATGCTTTCCGCCAACGTTCTTAACAACTCTTCGGTGAGATTCATCAGC
Source organism: Gammaproteobacteria bacterium (assembly GCA_018812595.1). Taxonomy (GTDB): domain Bacteria; phylum Pseudomonadota; class Gammaproteobacteria; order UBA12402; family UBA12402; genus JAHJDF01. The sequence continues at coordinate 5,495 of JAHJDF010000025.1, read as the reverse complement.
TCTGTGTAATCTGCATACGCTTGATAAAACTCGAGCATCGTGAACTCAGGGTTATGCCGCGTTGAAATACCTTCATTGCGAAAATTACGATTGAGTTCAAACACGCGTTCAAAACCACCCACGACTAAACGCTTCAGATACAGCTCCGGAGCGATACGCAAATAGAGCGGCATATCCAGTGCATTGTGATGAGTTACAAACGGACGCGCGGAAGCACCTCCCGGAATAACTTGCATGATCGGCGTTTCCACCTCGATGAAATGACGTGCTTTTAAGAAGTCACGAATGCCGTCGATGATTTGTGTTTTGATCAAGAAAACACGGCGCGATTCTTCATTCATGATCAAATCTAAATAACGTTGTCTGTAACGCGTTTCTACGTTTTGCAATCCATGAAATTTATCCGGCAAAGGGCGCAATGATTTTGTGATCAATTGGACAGTTTCTGCATGAATCGAAAGCTCTCCGGTCTTTGTTTTAAAGACGAATCCTTCGACGCCCACAATGTCGCCTAAATCCCATGTTTGAAAGGTTTCATAGACCCCTTCTGGCAAATCATTTTTACGCAAATAGCATTGAATGCGGCCTGACATATCCTGCAATTGAATAAAGCTCGCCTTCCCCATCACGCGACACAACATCATGCGACCCGCAACGGAGACACGAGCCCGCTTTTCTTGAAGCGTTTCATTGTCTTCATCGCCATACATCGCATGCAATTCTTTCGCCACCGCATTGCGTCGAAAATCATTCGGAAATGCGTTTCCGTCGGAACGCAAGGTCTCTAGTTTCGCCCGCCGTTGTGCCATTAAATCGTTTTCACTAACAACAGCGTCCAAAGTGGTGTCAGTCATGATGAGTTCCTTATTAGTATTGGGATAAAAAAGGCCGCGTAAGATAAGCGAAAGCAAATAAAAACGGTAGGAAGATATGGTGTCTCATCATGCCGCGAATTGACTCATAAAGAAGGTTACCGGGGAAAAATGAGAGCTGTATAAAAAATGATTCGTTGACTCATAGTAATAGGTTACCCAAAAACAGAGGACCTATTATGAAAAAACGTATCGAAAATGCCCTGAATATCCCTCGTCTCAAAGTGAAATATCGCGCCGCCTCTCGACAAAAAAGAACCCGTCTCTTGAACGAAATTTGTGACCTCACTGGGATGCATCGCAAAGCCCTTATTCGTCTGCTCAATCGCAAAATCAAACGAACAAAACCTCCTCGTGGCCTTGCTCCTAAATATCAATACGAAACAATTTTGCCGATTCTCAAAACTATTTGGTTTGCCTGCGACCAAATGGGCTCTAAACGTTTGCATACAGCTATCCCTTTTTGGCTTCCTTTCTATGAACAAGAACATGGCTCCTTGATGGATTTCACTCGCTTGCAACTGCTTTCCACCAGCCCAGCAACCATCGATCGATTGCTCAAGAAAACTCGTGTGAGACATTCCTCAAAACGATTGTGCGGAACCAAGCCCGGCAAGATTTTAAAGAACCAAATTCCCATTAAATTAAATCAGTGGGATGAACACGAACCGGGATTCTTAGAAGCAGATACCGTGGCTCATTTCGGAACTTCTCTTGAAGGGGATTTTGTATGGAGCATCACGTTTACGGACATTCATACCACCTGGACAGAAAACAGAGCCATTTGGAACAAAGGAGCAACAGGAGTCGTCCAGAGAGTGAAAGAGATAGAGCTGGTTTTACCCTTCAAAATAAAGGGTTTCGATTGCGATAACGGTTCAGAATTTTTGAACCATCATCTCCTTCGATATTTCACAGACCGACCAAAAGAACGCATGGTGCAATTTACGCGATCGCGTCCTTACCATAAAAATGACAATGCTCATGTCGAACAAAAAAATTGGACGCACGTTCGACAATTGTTGGGCTACGATCGATTGGATCACCCAAAGCTCGTTGGTCTTGTGAACGATCTTTATGAGAAGGAATGGAGGCTGTATCAAAAACACTTCATCCCCACATTGAAGTGCATTAAGAAAGAAAAGATCAATTCAAAATATCGCAAGCAATATGATACGCCAAAGACTCCTTATGAGCGGGTCTTAGCTTGCGAATCGATCGAAGGAAAAGTGAAACAACGGCTCATGGAAGAACATCAACCGTTAAATCCTTTTCAATTAAAACGAGACATTGAAAAGAAATTGTCGAGGATTTTTAAGTATGTAAAAGTCGCAAAGAAAGTGAAGCGCCGAATTTGAATATCGAAAGAACCTGTGGATGTGTGGACGAGCCCTATGGAGCAGCCAGAGCCCTTCGGGAGGTGTGGATAAGTCATGGATAACGCTAACGCGTTACCCACAACTTACCCCCACTCTCTGGCTTCTCGCCCACAGATCCACAGGTTTAAACATCAATTGTTTTTAATTTTTTAAAGAAAGATTGGGTAACCTTATTTATGAGTCAACGAATCCTCTTTCGAGAGGTTTTTTAGCTTTTCCCGGTAACCTTCTTCTATGAGTCAATGCGGCCGTAAAAGCGACTCTCGTCATTCCCACGAAAGAGGGAATCCAGCCCACAAACACCCCGCCAAGTGTTACCCATGTGCCGTTCAAACCATTGTTCAAGAACTTAACAAACCCCTCTCATTTACCCCAAAAACAGCAAAAAACTCCAAAACACCCTGTTTTCGACCCAAAAAACAGAAAAAAACCGTTATTTCTCTTACAACTTACCGGTTTTTGTTGAACTCTTTCTTAAAGAAAGTAGATAATACGTAGCTAATTAATCAAACAAACCGCGAATGAGCAAACGGCCATGGGCAAAACAGACAGCATTACATTCGAATATCACCCTGATGGGAAAAGAACCCCAAGCGCTTTGCCGTATGATGTAACCCGCCCGGGAGTATTCGGAAATCCTTCTGCTTTTCTGAACATGGACGAGCAATACAAAAAAATTGATGAAAATAAATTAATACACAAAATAAATAACATCTTATCTCTCGCCTCAGAAGAAACAGAAAATTTCTGGAATAAGGAAGGCTTCGGAGATTTAGGTAGACAAAAACAGGCCACCCTAACTTCTTCCAAGCTCCCAGAGAAAACAAGAGCTGCACTAAAAGAACGCTTTTACACCGCGGCATCTTCTTCAAAGGCTGGCCTTGAAATATATAAAGAAAATACAAATATTGAGGAAATGCTATTCAAAAGCAAAAACAAAGTTTCTCCTCAAAAAATTCTTAAAGAATATTTGTCCTGTATTGGAATTGATTACAAACAAAATTTAAATTCTAAGAAATTATGGGAAAAAATAAAACAGAGTGGCTCATTACCCCTGTTGTACGAAGCACTATTCTTTTTCAATCAAAATGTCACTTTTTACGTTGGCATAAATGATCTTACTTATTATTTGACCAGCCAGGACCCTTTTTTAACATGCCCGATTTCTTCAAACATTGAACTTGGAGTCATCATCGAACCTTTAAAAAACAAAAAAGGTTTCAATCTCAGTCTTCTTTACGAAATACACGAACCAAATGAAGAGGGTGAACCTAGAAAAATCGCAGCTACTATTGAAACCAATATAGAAATTGAAATGAATGAGGATAAACTCCAAAGAAAAGTGACGGCCCATCAGTTTTCGATAAACCCATCAATCTGGTCCCCTTATTTTTTACGTTTTGCTTCTCATTATTCAGAAAAAAAATTATTTCAAGAAACACCAGAAAAATTACATCGTTTAATCCAGCGCTATAACAAAAAACACCCAAATGCTCCTTTGCCAAGCATTTTGATGAACTTCACTATAGGTGACTACGTCAAACTAAAAGGACAAAAAGCCTTAAAATCCTTTAAAGATAATGACCTTGAAATGTTCTCGTTGGCAGACCAGTTATCCTTTGTGCCAAGTTCCCTTACATCAAAGGAAGCCAACACAGTTGTTGAATATGTTACAAAAAACCCTCAAACACTTCTATTAACGGGACAAGACCAGAAACACTCTTATCAAACATTTGCTAGAATTTTTTCTCTCTATTTTCGGGCTTCTAATGCAAAAACTCGAAAAGGCTGTATTACAAAATTAGAGAAACTAAGAACTGATCGTCCCGAATGGTATGTACTGGTATGGTGCGAAAGTTCTGAGACAATAATAAAAGACCGAAAAAATGATTTTCTTGACAGCTTAAAAAAAATTCACGATGTATCGATTATTTGGGAGAAAATCGAAGGCAAAAAAAATCCAGAAATTTCTGACATCCTTGAAGTTATTGAAACCCCCCATTTACGCAAAAAGTTACCGTCTATGTTTTCGCGCCCCTGGCTTCCTTTTCGGGTCAAAGTATTTTCAAACGGAAAATTCCTTAGCATCACTAAAAGACCTAACTACATTGAAATACTAAAAAAAGGATCAAATGAAGACTTCCAAAAGATGATTCTATTATCTAATCATTCATTCTTGATGAAGCTTTTATGCAATAAGTCTTCTCGAGAAGCAGTAACCAAAGCACTCTTTCTTTTAAGTAGCGACTTGTTCTCCGAACTTGAAACAATTAAAAAAGAATCGAATAAAGAAAAAAGAATTAAAAAATCAGAGACTCTCGATACACAAGCAGAATTGCTTATAGCCTTCACAGAACGTTTTGAAAAACGAGCTTTAGAACAAAAACAAGCTCAAGCTGTAATAAAAATAAAAGAACAACTAAAAACCGTCAAAAAAACCGTCAAAAAAACCGTAGAAACGGAAGAATTAATTGAAAAGGACAAAAAAGAAATCCTTGAAATAGAAACCGCGTTACGGACATGCGAGCCCTCCGTTATAAAAGAATTAAAACTTGAAAAAACAGCAACGCATCCATTGTTGGATGACAATGCTAATCCGTTTAAAAAAATCTTTGAGTCTTTTGATGCTGAGGTCGTTGACTCTACCAAAATCTTTCGGTCCTTGATGAAGGATAAAAAACAAAAATGGGGAAAGCCTGATCTCGCCTCAAATTCAGATAAAGCAGACCGCGCACTACTGTCAGAACCACTAACTGACTCCAACCATTCATCTTCAGATGAAGAAAACAGCGCACTACTGTCAGAACCACTAACTGACTCCAGCTCTTCATCAAGGCGCAGTAGTATCTCTTCTGCGACATCTGGTGATGATTTATTAAGAGAGCAAAAAGATGCTGTTAACTCTGCTGATATTTCCGAGCAGCTATTGGAAGGGAAAAAGACAGAAACACTTTCATTATTAGATCAAGTGTCGGGATATGAGACAGACGATTCATATGCAGAATCAGACACTAATGATGATGAAGCTATCCTGCCGAAAACAACAGAAAAACAGAAAAATCATTCATCGTTTAAAAGTTTATTTCCAGAAAAAACGTCTGAACAAAACGATTTCGATCACCCTCTATTACTCCAGCCCTAACATGAGGCTAGCTTCTATGAAATTGTCTAGATCGCCGTCTAGTACTGGTTTTGGATTTCTTGTTTCATAGCCGGTTCTTAGATCCTTTACTCTCGATTCATC
>JAHJDF010000006.1 GCA_018812595.1 Gammaproteobacteria bacterium | reverse complement strand
CCTGATAACTCCATTCATCATTTTTCTCCTCTATTGGGAGAAATTTTAACATCTTCATTAACCCCTCTTTACTGTCTAGTTTTGGGGGACCACTTTAGGTAAACACAACGCCTTTTAATGAGTTAAAAATTAAGAGCTATATTTTAGATAAAGCAAAATTGACGCAGAGGGAAATGGAATGCTACCTATCTCTTTTAAACGGAAAAACGGCGAAAGAAACGGCAAAAGTTTTAAGAATCTCTGCAAAAACAGTTGAAGGCTACATTGAAACCGTCAAACAAAAATTAAGATGTCACAATCGCTCTCAACTCTTTGAACAAGCAAGTTCTTTAGGATTGATTTCGATTTTATAAAACGTGATTTATTGTGCCTCTATTTTTGCCTTTGCTTTAATCACCAAACAATCACCCTCTCCTTTGCGATTCAGCCACCATAAGTAGGGAAAACAAAATCCTCGAATACAGGCGAGCAACAACATCACCAAAATAGGGTTTCGCATTTGTTTGGTTACTTTTCCTTTTTTCGAAAAGCATTTAGCAAGGATGGAAAGGGTCACCCAAAGAGAAGGCGATTCTTGGTGAATGGAAACGACATCAAACCCACTGTCGTGTAGCAATTGCGACAAGGTTTGTTTTGAAAAGAAAGTAATGTGAAAAGGAATGTGCCAATTTACCCAATAACGACCAAATCCTTTTTTGAAACGACTGTTGATGTTTGGAGTGCTGAGATAAAGCTGCCCGCCTGGTTTTAATACACGTGCGATGTCTTGAAGCATGGTTTTTGGATCAAGGGCGTGTTCAATGACGTTCGAGAGAATAGCTACATCGTATTTTTCTTCCGGATGAAAGTCCTTGAGATCGACGGTATAGACTTGAAAGCCTTTCTGTCGGGCTAATTGTGCAGCGTTGGTGTTTAACTCAATCCCTTCTGGCTCAAAGCCATGTTGCTTGAAAATCTTCAACCCTCGTCCTTCGTTGCAACCGATGTCTAATAATCGTCCCTTTCCTCTCAACGCATGAAACGCGATGTCGCCGTCTATTTTTAGCCACAAGGGGTAAAAAAAAGATCGATAAAACAGGGAACGTAAACGGGTATACCAATTATTAAGTTTTTCTGGATCCCCGCTTTCGCGGGGATGACGAAGCGCTGGATCCCCGCTTTCGCGGGGATGACGAAGCTCTGGACCCCCTCCTTCGAGGGGATGACGAAGCTCTGGATCCCCGCTTTCGTGGGGATGACGAAGCTCTGGATCCCCGCTTTCGCGGGGATGACGAAGCTCTGGATCCCCGCTTTCGCGGGGATGACGGGAAGCGGAAAAGTTGTAGTGGGATTCGTACAATTTCTGCAAATATTCTTGCGAGGGTTGTGGAGACAATTGCACGAGGTGGCAATTTGGACATTGCGCGATGTTATAGGTTTCATCAATTCCAAAGCGCGTATCGAAAAGATCTTTATCAATAATGTTTAAATCGCTGTGGCAAAGCAGGCATTGTTGTTGAGACATATCCATCCTTATAAATACTGCTGATACTTTTTAGAAAAAGGATCACTGGTGTCTTACAGCTTCGTACATTGCAATTAATCTGTGTGCTATTTTTGGCCATGCAAACTGCGACTCAACTAAATTTCTACCGTTTTTTGCCATTGTTCGTAATTCCTTTGGATTATCCATAACTTTCATAATGCAATTAGCAAAAATCTTAGCATCACAAGAAGTCACAATACCCGCATTTGCTTCGTTAACCGCATGACATAAATTAACTTTATCAGAGATGGCAACGGGCAATTTACAAGCCAAAGCTTCAATCACTGCAATCCCGAAATTTTCGGTATAAGACGGCAAAACAAATAAATCCGAATGTCGCAATACTGTTAATTTATCTACGCCTTTAAGAAACTGCACATAAGTCACATACGACGAGACACCTTGTTCTTCGATCCAACGGTAGACTTGTGATAGATAGTTATCATCATCAGGACCAATCAATAACAAATGCACATTTTGAAATCGCCGGGTAATAAGAGACAACGCATCGATCAAAATATCTAATCCTTTTTTGAAATTGATACGTCCAAAAAACAACAACACAAACCTATCTTTACATTGAGGATACTGATTTAAAAAAACATTACGATCAGGAAAATTTTGGTACTCCTCCAAATGCAACCCCAAAGGAACAATATAAGTTGGTCGATTAAAAAGATAAGGAGCAGCCAAAGTCGCCTCATCTTCTGTCGTGCAATGAATTCCAGCAGCATGTTTCGTAACACGATTTTGAAAAAGCTTTTCCACAATAAACTTACGGAATCGATGACGACGATAAAGATAAGGATCCAATGCACCATGAGCGATCAAAACGTAAGGGATACAAAATCGACAACAGTAATGAGAAACCAACCAATCGTGAAAAAAGTACAAGGAATGAAGATGAACCACATCAAACTGCGTAATTGTATTTTTAACAGCACGCCATAACGGCAACGAAAAACCAAAAAATTTCGGATGCTGAATTTGGAAATAATAAATGCTGACATTCCCTTGTTTGATTGGTTTATTCAACGGGACATCCAGAACTTTTTTACCGTCCCAGTTGGTGGTGTAAATCACAACCTCATGCCCACAGGCAGCAACTGCTTGCGCCATTTCAGGACATGCTTTGGTAGGCCCCCCATATCGTGGAGCTAAATTAGAGATGACGTGCAAAATTTTCATAATTCATTCTCAAAAACATCTGGAGATACCACAAACATAACCCAATACATGAAATCAACATCATTACAAATGACCAATACCCGAAAACAATAAGAATCAATACGGGAATAAATTCCATACAATAAAACTTAAGATTGAACCTAGGGTTTTGACGATGCACCAAACAAGGAATAAACCAAAAAGGAAAAAGCAAATCAACCATCAAAATGCCGCACAATACGCCGATCAATCCAAAATAATGGCCTCCAATTAATGCGGCAAGTATCGTGAATATAGCAGACAGAACTGTCACTTTTGACAATGCTTTATGTTGATTAATAGCCATTAAGAAAGCATTTGATACGCCCCACCAAACGAGTTGCATACCATAAAGAAGAAAAACATCCAGATATGCACGATGAAATGGCACACGATCGTGTAACCATAGGTGATATAACCAACCACCTGAAAAATGGAGAATTAAGACAGCTCCAGCACTAGCCACTGTCGTCGTACGCAACACAAGTTTAAACAGTAGAAATAATTTCTGATGCTGTTGCTGTGCATCGAGTCGTGTAAATTCCGGCCATGCAGTATTAGCAATTAAAGACAATACTTGACGCATGACACTCACAAGTGTGCGCATCGTAGAAAACATCACAACTTGGATAGAACCTAAAACAATACCAATCACGATCACTAATCCCTGAATCGTAAAGGCCATGGACAATTGAATCGCAAAGAAATTAAAACTAGGGATAAGAAATTCACGAATTAAAGAATATCGACAACCCTGCAAAGATAAGATATCGAATTCTGCATGATGACGATTTAAATCAATTGCGGCATACATCCCAACGAGTACAAACGGTGCAGTTTGTAACAGCGCAATAATAATAATATTTGCATGAAACCATAAAGCGGACACAGTAAAAACAAACTGCAACAACATAATGATATTGGATAAGAAAATACCGTAGGGATATTTCCCAATAGCACGATATACACCTAACAACAAACCTTGAGGCAAAGAAAATAAAAATTGCAACGCTAAAACAACTAAAATCAAACGTGCGATATGATCGGATAAAACATGAACTTTAAGAAACGACAGATGGGGCATCAGACTGATACTTACAGCAAATAATAAGAAAACAACTAGCGGCAAAATCAGGAAGATAAACATACCCGTATGTAACACTTCCTTAAAGTGACTTATGTCTTGAGTCGAATACAGCTGATTTAAGCGATTCACAATAAATAGCTGCCCTCCCATATCGGAAAGAGAAAGATAAGCAACTACTGAAGTTAAGACCAACCACTCGCCATAAAGATCCACACCCCAAGCAGATAAAAACAGAGGTGGCAAGACAACACTCATCACAAAATAAATAAATTGCCCTAATACATAGAATGACAACCCTTTGCTAAATCGCTTTGAAAAAGCTCGATGGTTATAAAAAAAAGTAAAATTTCGTTTAACGGCTGCCATGATTTACCGATGATCTAATGCAATAAAAGCGATTCCACTTATGTGTTTAGCTTTTAAATGCAACTTCGTAAATAAAGGTTGCCACTCTTGAAATAAAGATTCTTTTACAATAATAGCTGATGGATGAATGGCATTTAGATATTGTTGAAACGCTAAAGAATCAACATCTGATGCGGGCTTACATGGCAAACTATTATAAATAGGCATTTGCATAAACTCTCTTGGACTTCCTCCAAGACAAGCACTCGCCAAACGAAAATGCATTTTAGATTGCACCTGCCATACCCCTGGCTCACACGCAGCATCTTCGTAATAAGGCAATGCCACAACAATCGCATTTTTCTTCAAATATCGTTTATAGATATTTTTAGAAAAGAAATCGGGAACCTTAAATTTTGTTGTCCACTGCAAATGCGATGGATATTTCACATGCGTAGGATCTGGATTGAAATTTGGTAACAAAAAGAAAATCGCCACTATTACAGAGAGATATTTAAAAGTTTGGTTATAAGAAGAACGCTTTAACCAAAGCGCAACGATGACAGCTGTTATTAAAGAAATATAAAGAGGAAAGCGTGTTGGAATAATGGCTTTCACAATAGGTAAATAAGTCATTAAAGCCCAGGGCAAATGTCCAAACTGATGCCCACGCCAATGCAATACAGGACCTAAAGCAGCGACAATTAAAATGATCAACATCCAAAACATAAATTTTGACATCTTTTCATGCCAAAACTCTTTTAGATAAAAAATCGTAATAAGAATGAGAGGCACTCCAAAATATGCGTCTGCTTCAAAAAGATTGGTTGAAAAATGTCTAGAAACCCCTTTAACAAAAAAATCTCCACCGAACCAAGTCACAGGAGTAGGAATAAATAAATTAAACAAATCCATAGAAGCGCCAACAATATCCTTTTGATAATTGGCAGAACCATGCACAAAAAATTCATATAAATATGGGGAAAGAATCAAAAGAAAAAGCAGACAGGCCCAAGCAAGAAGTAAACAAAAATGAAAAATTTTCTTCCGCTCTTCTTTAAATAAGAAAAAAGCAACACATAAAAACATTGCTAGAAATAGAGTGATAAGCACACTCATTTCTGAATCTATAAGAAAAATGCCTGCCATCAATAATGCGGTTAATAAAACAAACAAAAAACAACGTATTTCATTTTTAAAATAAAGAATCCAAACCAATACAAGCAGCGGCAATAAGAAAGTAACCGTTAGACATAAATGCGCTAAAGACTGAGCAATTGCATAACTCGAAAATCCAAAAAAATAGCCTCCGAATAATGCTGGCCAAAAAGATTTCACTACAGAACGACACAACCAATAGGCGGTATAAGCAGACAAAGCGCTAACAAAGATAGTCGTGAAATTATAAGTCACCACTACTCCGTACAGAGCTGTCAAAGGAGAAACCAAAATACTCAGCAATGGCATTGCAAGAGATTCTGTTAGGTTGTATCCGAATGGAGCCCACACTGAAGTCGTGAAAAACACATTGAGCCCATGAGAAATTGCATAAGGCCACCAATGCAATGCCCACATTGCTCCAAGCGAATCACCGCTCATGCCAAAATATTGATGTGTAAAATCAGGGTAAAGATGTAACCCGAAATAAATGAAAGACAACAACGCATATAAAAATAAAGGAAAAACGATGATGCATGTTTTTTTCATAAAAAATTCCCTTTGTATCTCTGTACACGTCAAAAAAGATTTTACCCGAAACGTAGAGACGCGATTTATCGCGTCTCTACGTTTGATCAAAGATTTTTAAAAACTGAACAGTTTACTTGGCGTAAATGAGCATTTAAAAATTTTTTCATCGTTCAAAGATGCGACATTAATGGCGGTCCACCTCATCAAAATTGATGCGTTCTCGTTCAACTACCAACGGCCTCTTCATTACCTGTGTGTGAATTGAAGCAATATATTCACCAACCAACCCAATAAAAAATAATTGAACCGAAGCGAAGAAAAAGAGACCGATTAATACAGGCGCTAATCCAAATCCAAAACGATTCCAAAAAATCAATTTAAAAATCAAATAAAAAAGAGAAATTAAAAAGCTGACTACTGAAAGAGTAAACCCTAAAAAAGTCGCTAGACGTATCGGTAATTTGGAATGGCTAGTGATACCCAACATCGCAATGTCATAAAGCGTATAAAAATTATTTTTCGTCTTTCCGTGTTTTCGAACGGGTTGTTCAAACGGCACTTCCGCCGCATCAAATCCAATCTCTGAAATAAGACCTCGAAAATATGGATAAGGATCTTCGATTGTTCTGAGTATGGCGATAATGGATTGATCATATAAACCAAATCCCGTGAAATTCTGAATTAAATGCATCTCTGAAATTTTGGAAATAAACCGATAAAAAATGCGGCGAAGACTCGCCATGAATTTATTTTCTTTTGTAGTGGGCTTCACCCCTGCCACGACTTTATATCCCTCTTCCCACTTCTGAATAAATGCTTGTATCAACTCAGGGGGATCTTGCAAATCAGAGACTAAAGAAATAACAGCATCGCCTTGTGCTTGTAATAAGCCATAAAAAGGCGACCGAATATGGCCAAAATTTCTTGCATTAACGATGATCTTGACGTTTTTATCTTTCGTGGCGATGGCTTTCAAAATTGCTACTGTACGATCTGTCGAAGCGTTATCAATAAAAATGTGCTCATAACGATAATTCGGTAATTTTGCGAACTCTTGGCGAACACGTTCATAAACTTCTTGGACATTCCCTTCTTCGTTATAACACGGCGTCACAACACTAATTAGTTTCATACTGCCTCCACAAAAACAAATTCTTGATTAAGAAAAAACGACAGCAATGCCGCAAAACCCATGGCAATAGCGCCTGCAAGATAAACATTCACATGCATTAACAAAAACAATTTCACACAAAGAATATTGAAAAAATATAAGACCGTATAAACCAAAACAAACTTCACAATTAATTTGTAATGAGAACTCTTAAAGACGATTCCACCGATTGTTTTAAAATTAAATAACACGCCTAAACAGGTCGCAAACAAAATAGCCAATGAGTAATGCAGTCCTATCCAGATAAAAAAAGAAAAAACAGAATAACCAAAGACAGTATTCAAGATACCGACACAGAGAAAGGTAAAAAAAGTTTTGTTATTAAAGTAGTTAAGGAACTTGTTATTCCTCAATATGCACTTCATCACCGTTGTAACCACCATACTTTTGTTCGCTGAATCCCTTCAATCAAGTCGATATACGGAAACAATCCCAATTCTTTTTTTGCTCTTTCAATACTAGGAACGTAACGAGCCGGTAATGCATGCGGATCGGGTGTTTTCAAAATCTTCACAACGGGTTTTGTGTCAAATTGCTGAGAGACCACATGGGCTAATTCTGCGATCGTAATTGCATGATCTGACCCAACGTTATAAGGGCGACAGTTTTCTCCTCTCAAAAAAATATGCCAAAGCCATATCACAAGATCTGCCGCGTAAAGATAAGAACGATAAGGAGTACCATCACCTTCAACAATGATTGGTCCTCCTTGCATTGCATCACGAATAAAATTACCCATTGCAAAATGAATATCGATGGGCAAATACGGCCCAACCAATGCAAAACTACGAGCAATAGTCACAATCAATCCATGCATTTTGGCGAAATCACAACACATTTGTTCCGCTTTGAATTTGCCAACGGCATAAGCTGAATTCGGATCAGGCTGACAGGAATAATCTTCGCTGATATGTGTTATGGAATAAGGCTGCGGACCATAAACGGCGCCTGAGCTCACAAAAAGCATTCGCTTTGTCTGAGCTTCTTTTGCGAAATCCAACACATGCTTTGTGCCCTGCATAATGACGTCGTATTCCAAAACAGGATTTGTTTTCGTCAGATTCATGCTGACATCGGTTGCAGCATGTAGGATGTAATCGACAGTTTCTTTTGGAAAAGCAAAATCACGCACATCCCCTTCCAAATAATGAATACCAGAACGGTGAACCAGATGCGGCATTTTCTTTGCAAAGGCTGCAACGTTACGAGTTAAAACCGTTATTCGTAGATTCAAATTCAATCGACTATTGAGCCAAAGCAAGCTTTCCAATAACCAACAGCCAAAAAATCCTGTTCCTCCCGTAATGAAAAGATGGGCATCCTTCATCTCGCCCCATAGCGCAGAAGTATGTTTCAAAATGTGTTCTAAATCTTTGTCAAATAAAGTATTCATGTCGTTCAAGTGAGTAAAGCTTTTGCCTGTTTAACAATTTCTTCTGCCGAAATTTTGTATTGATCTCTTAAATATGCCTGCGAACCGATGATGCAACCGTAATCCCTTCGAAGCCCAATTCGATAAAAAGCTCGTGGCAGCACACCTGATTCCAAACAGATTTCTGCCACAGCTCCGCCCAACCCCCCTTTGATCGTATGTTCTTCAACGGTAATGACCCCCTGAGTTTGGCGAGCAGCATCAAGAACCTCCTCTTTATCCAAGGGATTCAACGTATGCATGCTGACAAGACGGCAATCAATCTGAAGCTCACGCAATTGTTGTGCTGCTTCGTAAGCCACATGAAGCGCTCCCCCCCCTATCGCCATCAGTGTGATATCACGCCCTTCCAAAATACGACGCGCTTTTCCAATCTGAAAGGATGAGTTCGAAAGATCCTGCGTCGGAGCACTCGTATTGTCTAAACGCAAATAACAAGGTCCCGGTCTATTGATAATGGCTTGAGTGGCCTGTTCTACTTCCCACAAATCCCCAGGAGCAACAACTGTTATCGGCAAACTACGCATAATGGCTAAATCTTCCGTTGCATGATGGGAAAGCCCTGCCGCCCCGTAAGAAAAACCGCCTCCGACCGCGACAATTTTTACATTCAGTTCGTGATAACAAACATCGTTACGTATCTGCTCTAAGCAACGAAGCGTTGGAAAGTTTGCAATGGAATATGTAAAAACAACACGATCATCAAACGCCAATCCCGCTGCAACACCTGTCATATTCTGTTCAGCCACACCGACATTTAAAAATTGATCCGGATACTGTTCGGCATAATCCATCAAGACACCAAAACCTAAATCTCCCGTAATCAAAAAAAGACGATTATTTTGAGAAGCGGCTTTAGTCAAAAGCTTGGCAAATAACTTTTTCATCATTCGCCCCCCAATTCTTTTAGGGCTTGCACATAGTTGTCTCCTTGTGGGGCACGGTAATGCCACAACACTTTGTGTTCCATAAATGAGATTCCCTTGCCTTTGGTCGTATGTGCAATCACACAAGTAGGCTTGCCTTGTTGCACCGGTAATGCCTGGAAGGTTTTCAGAAGCTCTGAATGGTCATGCCCGTCCACTTCGACAACCGCCCACCCAAAAGCTCGCCATTTCTCTGCAAAAGGTTCTAATCCAAGTGTTTCTGAAACAGCAGCTAAGCTTTGTAATTTGTTGTAATCAACAATGGCGACTAGATGATCAAGTTGATGATGCCCAGAAAACAGAATCGCTTCCCAGTTCGAACCTTCATCACATTCTCCATCGCTTAATAAAACAAACACACGATTGGATAAATGATCCAATCGCAAACCGTAAGCTATGCCGGCTCCAACTGGCAACCCATGACCTAAAGAACCTGTAGAAAATTCAATACCCGGAACCCCTTTATGAAACACATGACCGCTTAAGCAAGAACCGTTATCGCAATAAGTTTGTAATAAGGAAGAATCAAAAAACCCCGTTTCTGCCAATGCTGCATACACTGCAGCGCCAGCATGCCCTTTGCTTAAAATAAACCGATCTCGCTCTTTTTTTTGAGGGTTTTTCGAATCTATTTGCAGTACGGCGCCATATAAAACAGCGACTAGATCAGTAATAGATAAGCCCGATCCGATATGAGAACTATTGGCATGATGCGTCATTTCAACCAAATGCCGCCTCATTTTTTTTGCTAAAGAAACAGTATCTATCATGTTGCTGCGACCTTTATATAACGTTGAATCTGCGCGTTAGTTATAATTTTTTTATTTTCAAAATAATCGCGATACCACTCAACTGTCCAAGCAATCGCGTCTGAAAAATCTAAACAATTATGCCACTGTAAAAAACGATTCGCTTTTGTGCTGTCCAAAACTAAGAGCTGTGCTTCATGTAATGCAGAGCTTGAATCAATTTCATATTGCAATGATGGCCAATGTTTTTTGATGCATTTCACAGCATCAAGAACAGAAATCACACTTTGATAGCTCGGACCAAAATTCCAAGCTTGTGCAAATTGCTTTTCTCCTTGCATTAACTTCTGAGCCAAACACAAATAGCCGCTCAAACAATCTAAAACATGTTGCCATGGACGAACAGCTTGAGGATTCCTGATACGCACAGTTTTTCGAGCACCAATTGCGCGAAATAAATCAGGCATCAATCGGTCTTTCGCCCAATCACCACCGCCGAGGACATTGCCTGCTCGCGCGGTTGCAATCAAAGTCTGATGTTGCGTTCCATATCGCTCCACATTGAAAAAAGAATTTCGAAAACTTGCGGCAACTAATTCAGCACATCCTTTAGAAGCGCTGTAAGGATCGTACCCCCCCATCTCATCATTCTCGCGATAAGCAAAACTCCATTCTTTGTTTTCATAACACTTATCACTCGTAATCACTAAAACCGCTTTTAAATCTTCAACGGCTCGGCTCGCTTGTAAGATATTGGCAGTTCCTAAAACATTAGTATTAAACGTCGCTAAGGGATCATGGTAAGAATCACGAACTAACGATTGAGCAGCTAAATGAAAAATGATTTCTGGACGGATCGCTTTAATCGTGACCGCTAATTTCGCTTCATCACGAATATCCACAAAATGAGAATCCATCTCTAACTTTAGCAAGTCGAAATGATTGGGTTCAAAAACAGGTTCTAATGATAAACCCGTTACTTTAGCTCCATACTGAAGCAACCAATTCGCCAACCAAGAACCTTTAAAACCCGTATGTCCCGTAATCAATACACGTTTATTTTTCCAACAAGCAGCATCTAGTTCCAAATTGCCCATGGCGCCTCTCCAGTATTCCAAAGATCTTCTAATATTTTTTTCTCTCGCATCGTATCCATCGGTTGCCAAAACCCACGATGGAAATAAGCAGCCATTTGATGATCCAAAACCAAACGACGCATCGATTCTTGCTCCCAAATAGCCATATCATCATCGATATAATCCATCACTTTCGGCGATAACACGAAAAAGCCCCCATTAATCCAGGTGCCATCCCCTCGTGGTTTTTCTTCAAACTCCATCACACGATTTCCTTGCATCTGCAAAGCTCCAAAACGACCTAAAGGTTGTACGGCCGTCACCGTCGCAAAGCGTTTTTCTTTCTTATGCAATTCAATGACTGCAGGAATATCGATATTTCCCACACCATCACCATAAGTCATACAGAAATCTTCATTTCCTAAATAATCACGTACTCGTTTGATACGCCCACCGGTCATCGTGCCATTGCCGGTATCGACCAAAGTCACCGACCAAGGTTCTGCATAATTTTGATGCACTTGCATTTTGTTTTCTTTCATATCGAACGTGACATCAGACATGTGCAAAAAGTAATTCGAAAAATATTCCTTAATCATGTAGCCCTTGTAACCTAAACAAATAATGAAATCGTTAATGCCATAAGCAGAATAGATTTTCATGATGTGCCAAAGAATAGGTTTTCCACCAATTTCAGTGAGCGGCTTTGGACGAATCACCGTTTCTTCACTCAATCTAGAACCTAAACCGCCTGCTAAGATCACGACTTTCATTGCTTATCGCTCCCCAATATTCTTTGATACTCCACAATCATACGATGGCCGTAATCATCCCAAGTATACCCTGTTTGCACTCGCTCTCTGGCTGAACGACCCATCTTTTCTCTGAGCTCATTGTCTTCATACAACTTCAATATTTTTTCCTTCAACGCTTCCACATCTCTAATTGGAATAACAAAACCGTCTTGCCCATCTCTGACAATATCTCCGCCCCCAGTATTCGTTGTGCAAATCACAGGTAATCCACAAGCCATAGCCTGTGGAATAACCATAGCAAGGCCTTCTTCAAGCGACGGCAAACAAAATATACTGCACTGTGAATAATATTTTGCGAGCTCAAATTCCGGGAACGGTCCTTTGAAATAAATTTGTGGGGATGCATATTTTTTAATGATCGGTTCTATCTCTGCATCTTGCGAACCGATAAACCACAACTCTGCGTTAGGTAACTTCAATTCTGTAAAAGCTTGAAGCAGATAAATAACACCTTTACGCACACTTCTATTGCCACAGAATAAAATTCTAAAAACCCCATCTTCTTTTTTGTGCGGTGAAAAATGCATGAGATTCACGCCATAAGGAACGTGAATGATTTTCCGTGCTGGAATACCCTTATCCATCAAAGTTTGTTTCACAAAATTTGATGGTACCGAAATAAAATCCGTAACCTCATATTCCCGTAATTCCTTTTGAATAATCCGAGGATGCGTAATAGTCGGTTGAGGCAAATGAAGTTGACTGTATTCTTCTACTAATACATCGTATTGATATTGAATATGACTAGAACCTCGCTCTAAAATCGTCTTTGCACCTCGCTGATGAGCAACCGAAATAGAATTCAAAGCGTTTGAACTAAATGCGACAAAAAGGTCAATTTCATTTGGGATATGGCGAGCCACTCTTCTGTCAAAAAACTCATGAAAAAAATATTGTGTATTGATTTTATTTTTCACAATTAATGGAAGTTTCTTCCACATCCGTTCGAGCACCTCACTCAAGAATAAAGAAATAATCTTTTCTCTCTTTATTCCATATTTCTGAGTTTCAAACTTTGGATAAGAAGTAATGAGCTTCTGTAAAAAACCATATTTTTGTAATTGATACGCTAGATAAAAAGCATGGAACCGACCTTTTACAGAAACACAAACTCGCATAACAAACCCCATGAAAATCACTGATATTTAAGTCGTCTTCCGATCAATCGCACAAAAATATCTAATAACCAATACACAATGACCGTATGCAAACATCCACCTAATACAAGAAAAAAACTCGACTCGCTATTAATGGCCGAATACAAAACAAGAGCACCTATAACGACATTACCAACATGACCATTTTCCCCAACAAAAAATAGCCAAATAAAACGTAATGAAAAACTAAGGATAGCGGCACTAAGAATAACGCCAAAAAAACCAAAATTAATCCAACCCTCAATCGGGATTGGCAAGTTAATACTTGTTGTCCCATCTGATATACATAACATGCCGTAACGATGGCCAAACATCTGACCCGTTTTATCATAAGGTTTATCGGGCCATAAAATTCTAGGAATTGTTAAATATAGAAAAGGTCGATATGTTTTTCCATAAAGATAAGGGATTTCTTTCGGGGTCCTAAGCATCACTTCAGTTAATTCATTTAAGTGATTCAATCGATAAATCAACTGAGTAGCACTAACATATAAACCAATAAAATGTTCTTGTTTTAAACAAGTTAGAAATCGCAAATGGTCAAAATCAGGGTCATATGCTTTTTCTAACTGAAGCAGTTTTGAAAACGCCTGATGTTTGTTATTAATTTTCATAACTTGTGATGCCTCCTTCAATAAACCTCGCTTTCCAAAAAATGTTTTTAAACTAATTGGTCGATAAGGCCCTAAAAGATAGTAACGAATCGTCGTTTTTACGGGCTGTACGATCAGCAACAAACTTCCCCAAAAAATAATAAAAAACAAAATATTTTTGGCATTAAATCCTTTCAGATAATAGATACAAAATACCAAAATTATAGAAGTTGCAATAATTGGATAAACAATACCTAACAACAGTGGAACAATCGCAAAAACACACAAATCAAAAAAGAGAACAAAATAAATAATAAACTCAAAAAAAATTTTAAGGTTTGATTTTTTTATTAGATAGATCCCAATAACTAGCGCAGCCAAAAGCAGTAAAGAAAGTTGATAAACTATTTCTTTAATAACAGGAGCAACAATAATTAAATTGTGAAACAAGCTACAGACAGCACCAATCAAAGAAAATAGAAAAAAACAAATAATCACTAAACGTTCCGGCCATACCCTCACAAAAGTTTTTATGGAAGACGGCCAAACCATTATTACAAACACAAGTAAAAACCATAAAAAAACTATAAATAAAGAGTAATAGATAGCAGAGGTTGGCAAATG
>JAHJDF010000024.1 GCA_018812595.1 Gammaproteobacteria bacterium | reverse complement strand
GCTTCTGATGCGATCTTCAGTTTTTCCTGTGGACTAAACTTTCTCCTGATAACTCCATTCATCATTTTTCTCCTCTATTGGGAGAAATTTTAACATCTTCATTAACCCCTCTTTACTGTCTAGTTTTGGGGGACCACTTTAGATATTCCGGAGAAAATTTCTTATTGTACGCTTTAACAATCCAAAGCTGTGGATTCACTGTCTCCACCCAATCTTTTGTATCAGACGGCAAAACAGTCTGTATATGTTTATCTTCCATGACCACATCAAACCCATGCTTCTTTAAAAGAGCCTCTATCGTTTGCAAATTATTTTCTTCCAAAGTTTGATCTGTCAGATGCACTTCCAAACTGATTTGACGAATGAGTTGTAACTTATCTCCTAATTCTTGCAATACTCTTTGCTCAACCCCTTCTACGTCTAACTTCAAGAAATCCACTTCTTCGTTGTCCTTGATATATTTAGATAATTGCGTTGTTTGAACAGTAATTATTTGATGATGCCTTTGACACCCCCAGCTTTCCTGAATTGAATTTGCCAAGGAGGAACGGCTTTTTGAAGGAAACTCACCATAAAATGACACTTCTCCTTGAGAATCAAACAAAGCTTTATTTACAAGGGTGACGGTCTGCAAATCATTTGTTTTGACATTTCTAGCAAGAATTTCGAAAAGCTGCGGATTGGGTTCAAAGCACAAAATTCTCGCGTTAGGAAAGTGTTTCTTAAAATAAAAAGTGGCTAAACCAATATTAGAACCAGCATCAATAATGAACGGTCGTTCTTTATTAGATTCAAAGGAGTATTCGTGATGAACAAATAATTCATCATAAGTCAGGTCCATACTATCGCGACTATCGTAATAAACTTTAAAACCATCCAACTCAGCCCATTGAATCATCTGTTTATTAATATGCGTTTGTATTGAATTCTCGATTAAATCTTGCGTTAAAGGCTTTACTAAAAAATCATCCATACCACTTTCGAACGCTTTGCTTTTAATATCGTCACTAATATGTGCAGTTAATGCCAAAATGGGCGTTCGAGAATTCAGTGCATGTGGATCATTCTTGATTTGTTGAGAAATTTCAAAACCAGATACATCAGGTAATCCAATATCAAGAAACACCATGTCGTATTTAGTTTTTTGTATTTTCTTTAATGCTTCCTCACCTGTTGATGCAACCTCCACCTCACAGTTTGCTTTCTTTAATTCTATAGAGGCACCCAGTTGAGCTAATTTGATATCTTCAACTAACAGCACTTTGTATTTCATGATCACTCTCCCAATATCTTTAATAATTACAATGGTACTTTTACCGGAATGCGACAAACAAACGTTGCCCCATTTTCCTCTTCAGAAACAAGATCTACTTCCCCTCCTAAGTCTGTTACAAATTGCTTCACAATATGTAAGCCAATACCCGCACCTTTATATTTTCCCTTATTTGAAGAAGTTCCTCGTGTAAATCTTTCGAAAATAGCGGACTGTAATTTTTCAGAAATGCCAATACCTGTATCTTGAACGCTAAAAACTAATAATGCTTTTCTGGCTGATAATTTTTTCAATGCCTCTACAACAATTTTTATAGTTCCACGATCTGTAAACTTGATGGCATTACCAATAAGATTCAAAAGAATGCGCGAAAGCCTAAAATCATCACTCACAATAAACATTGATGGGGCTGGAAACACGCAAGAAAGTTTTAACTTCTTCGTTTCTACAGATGGATTTTCTAACGTAATTACATCTGTCACGATTTTAATGAAATCAATCTTTTTACCGCAAACAGGCAATTCGCCCGATTCCAACTGAGACAAACTTAAAATGCCATTACAGTAATTTAATAATTCCTTTGCAGCTCGAGACACTTCGTTAAGTAGCTGTTTTTTTTCAAGTGATGTTTCATCACCTTCTAATGCATGAATAACACTCCATATACCACTCAATGGCGTTCGAATGTCATGTTCCATATTGTGAATAAATTCTGTTTTTATTTTGTTCGCAACTTCCGCTTTTTCTTTCGCAATACGCAACTCTTCTTCTATTTCTTTTAAGTGCGTGATATCAACAGTATTTCCAATAATTCCACATACTTTTCCATTTTTATCATACATGGGGCGCTTGAAGGACAACTGAACAATTTTTTTCTTGTTCGGCAACATAATTTCTTCTTCACTCGAAAATTCAATTTTCTTTTTCATCACCTCCAAATCATTTTTTCGATACATATCAGCAATATCTTTTGAGAAAAAGTCATAGTCTGTCTTACCAACCACAGAATCCGTGCTTAATCCTGCACTACCCATTTTTTCTTCTGAGAATTTATTACGTCCAAGATAAATACCATCCTTATCCTTCCAATAAATACTTCCAGGAATGACATCGATAATGTGCTTTAAATGAAAAATTTGATCTTCATACGCTTCTTTTTTTGTTTCTGAAAAGACAGCAACCGGTTTATTAGTAGCTCGTTTCTCAAAAACCTCTTGTTTCGGCTTTACTGATGATTGCAATTTTGCTTTAAATGCTTTTTTTACTGGCTTCATTAGTCATGACACCTAATTAACGTCTTAAATAAAAGATCTTTAATACCCGGCAAAGGGTAATACTGTGCGACACATTATATTGTCTTTTCATTTTCACAAAGGAGATAAATCCATGGAACACTTCATTCATGCAATCCCAAAAGCGGAATTGCATTTGCATATTGAAGGATCGCTCGAACCTTCTTTGATGTTTGAATTGGCAAAACGCAACCACATAACATTGCGTTTCAAAACTGTCGAAGAGATAAAAAAAGCATATCAATTCAACAACTTACAATCCTTTCTTGATATCTACTACGAAGGAGCACAAGTTCTTATCAAGGAAGAAGATTTCTATGATTTAGCGATGGCCTACTTTGCACGTGTCGCTCCTCAAAATGTACGCCATGCTGAAATTTTCTTTGACCCACAGACACATACGCAACGCGGCATTCCTTTTGAAACGGTGATCAACGGTTTACGTCAAGCATGCCTGGATGCAAAAGAAAAATTTCATATCACCTCTAATCTCATCTTGTGTTTCTTACGACACTTACCAGAAACCGAAGCGATCAAAACACTGGATCAAGCCTTGCCGTTTAAAGATTGGATCACGGGCGTCGGTTTGGATTCTTCTGAAAAAGGATTTCCTCCCAAACTCTTTCAGCGGGTTTTTGAAAAGGCTCGAGGCAATGGCTTTATTCCGGTTGCTCATGCAGGGGAAGAAGGCCCTGCGGAATACATTTGGGAAGCTCTCGATTTGTTAAAAGTAAAACGCATCGATCACGGCGTACGATGTTTTGAAGATCCGAAATTGGTGGACCGTTTAGTCGAGGAACAGATTCCCCTAACCGTTTGTCCATTGTCCAATTTGAAACTCTGCGTAGTCGATCAACTGAAAGACCTTCCGTTAAAAAAGATGCTGGATAAAGGACTCGTTGCGACTGTTAACTCTGATGATCCGGCTTATTTTGGAGGATACATTGAAGAAAATTCTTTGGCCTGCCACCAAGCTTTTCAATTAATAAAAGATGATATTTATCAATTAGCTAAAAACTCTTTTGAGGCCTCTTTCATCGATCTTTCTGAAAAACAAAAACACTTAAAAGATCTTGAAACTGTTTATCAGAAATCTACGTAACCTCTTGAATTTCAATATTTTTTGGAACGCCCTGCCAACAAATTGCCGTCACATACTGTTGGCAGGGAAAAAGATGCTGTAAATGCCATTGGTCTTGGCGGCAAAAGCCACGCCCTGTCTTTTCTAAAATTCCCGGTTGTTCGAGATCCACTGAAAAATGATGCCAAGCATGTCGAAACAGCCCTTCTCCTTTTGCCTTAATAAAAGCTTCTCGAGCCGTCCAAAGCTGATAGAACGTCACGTCTTTTTCTTTGGCTTGATGATAATAGGCATATTCAAGGTCTGAAAAATATCGCTCTGCAATACGCTTAGTTTTCTTACGAGGATCGATGTATTCGATATCAACCCCTACATCATCATTCTGTGTAACGGCAATCACTGCACAATCGCGGCTGTGCGACAAACTAAACTGAACTCGACCTGGAGACGATTGAAGAACATAGGGTTTGCCAGACTCACCGTATGTAAATTGCAGGGCCTCTGGAGGCTGATCTACATACAGAGACAACACTTTTCTAAGCAGGCCATGAGCAATGAGAAAACGCTGCCGATCCGCAGCAAGAAAAAAGCGATCAGCACGCAACCGCTCACTTTCGTCTAAAGAATTCCAACAGGCAGACAATTGATCAGAACGCTCGGGAATATAGATCGAATAAAGATGGATGATATTGGTAGAAACCCGTGAAAAAGTCAGCATCGTTAATCTGTGTTCTGTGGGTTAGAGACACACCATTTGTTAAGGATGGTCTCTACTTGATCTAAGCTAAGTGGCTTTGTTACAAAATCATTGATTTTGGCTGATTCTGTCAATTGTTTTGAGGTCATCGCGTTATGTGCTGTTAAGGCAACAATAGGGACATCATCAAAGCCTAACGCCCGAATCCTTATAAATATTGTGTGGCAGTATTTTGAATATCTTGTTTTTCTGTTGTAGAAAGTTTCGGCCATGCTTTAAACAGCATCTTCCCCGCCTCTCTTTCTGCGACAACCTCTCGATGAGAATCCCAAGGGGACTCATCGTTAATAAATAAACCCGTTAATAATGACACAGAAACAGCAATAATCATTGCTATCCCTAAGCGTTCCCATTTAAACCATCTTATTAGATTTTTTACTTTTTTGACCGCACTTTCAGTAACCGTCTCAACGGTTTGTGTGTGACTCAATGTAATTTGTTTCAACTCATCTACTTTTAATGACTTCAAAGATTCTGAAATCCAACGAGCCGAATTATCCGCTACTTTTCGTAAATGATCAGCACTGTTTTTTGTGGAGTGTTGAAAAGCTTCTGTTGCTTCTCGAATAGCTATTAATGCTTGCTCTAAACTTTGCCCTTTTGCTTCTGGCTCACATAACTGGTAGTCAACTGTTTGATTCATGGCTGCATGCAGTTCAATCAGAACTTTCTGAAGTTGTTTTTCCTGATCTTTCAACTCTCTATAGCAGGCGTCTTTTGAAGCACTCCCTTCATCGGATTCAAACATGGCAGCTGTTTTTTTGGAGGCGGCAAGACATCCTTCAATCTTGTGCGAGATTGTCCGCAACTGCTCCAATTCTGTCATTTTCATGCTCTCCTTGATTGAGACAAAAGGTGCATTCGTTGTTTTGTCTCCTAAATGGGGGACAAAAGGCTATCAGAAAAAACCGGAATTACAATTTGCAAAATCTTGTCTTCTTTAAAATTTGGTAACACGGAATTTGAAAAGTTTTTTTAATTTTATTGAAAATAAAATAATTTTATTTCGCTAAAAAAATTGTAAATTTTTTATAGATCCCCGCTGCAGTTAGGGATGACGAAGACTCGGCTCCTCTACTTTCGCGACAAAAATCAGATTCACCGCTTGCGTGGAGATGACAACGAACGAAACAATCCAAGCCCAAGAATAAAAAACAAAAACAATGGCAATAATGCGCTCAAAAAAGGTGGGATGTTGTACACCATGCTAAAAGGACCAAAGAAACGATCTAGTAAATAAAAACTAAACCCGATCGCAATACCGCTTACCAGCCTTAATCCCATTGCAACAGAACGCAAAGGACCAAACACAAAGGGGATCGCAAGAAAAATCATCACTAATGCCGCAAACGGTTGGAATACACGCTGCCAAAACATTAAAGAAAGATCGCGATGATCTAATCCATTTTTCTTCTTGATGGAAATCAATTGATGCAACTGCAACAAAGACATATTGCCAGAATCCATTTCAGACAAACTAAAAATGCGCGGAGTAAAACGAAGATGCCATCGCTGCTCTGGATACTGTTTTAATAGAGTGTGAGTTCCCCGTAATTCGGTCTGTTTTAAATTTTCCAAATACCATTTCCCATGTTTACGCACTGCATGATCCGCATGCATCGTTTGAACTAACTGAGATTGATCGGTCACTTGATACTGATTCACATCAGACAATCGCGTATTGGAATCCATACGCCCAATACGAATAAAGTAATAGCCGTTGCGTAGCCACAATCCGTACTGTGTGTTTAACGCATTGAACTTGTTTTTAGCCTCTGTCTTCTTCAAAGTCGCCGCATACATAGCATGCGGCCCTACCCCTTCTCCAACAACCAACATAAAACATAAAAGCAATGCAGCCGCACGCATCACAGCACCAATAATCTGACCACGAGAAAAACCAGCGGCTTGCATCACCACAAGCTCACTGTGAGAAGCCAAATATCCTAATCCTAATAAACTGCCCAATAAGGCAATCATTGGGAAAAAAGAATAAACATGAAAAGGCATTGTTAATAGGACGTACTCTAACGCATATAACAAATGGTAATTTCCACTACCGATCTCATTTAATTGCTTCACAAAACCAATAAAAAATTGAACGCCTATAAAAATAACAAGCACTAAAAGCGTAGAAGCAATAACGGTTTTTCCGATATGTCGCCGAAGAATCATGATTGTTTTCTACCCCTAAAACCAAAATTCAAATAAAGAGCCAATCCCAAAACCAGCACATGTATCCACCAAACCCCGACCCAAGCAGGCACAGTTCCTTCTTCAGTCCAACTACGACTCACAAAAATCATATTGACATAAAAGGCATACAGCAAAAGCGCGGGTAACAATCGTGCAAAACGCCCGTGACGCGGCTTGACACGGCTTAAAGGAACCGCCAACAACCCTAAAATAAAAACAGACAATGGAATAGAAATACGCCATTGCAACTCCGCCATACTATCTCTGTCGTGTAATGCTTTTCGTATGAGCTTGTCCGTTGAAACAACTTCGATGCCTTCGTTTCTCCCCCACTGCACCGGTTTCCCGAGATGAATACGATATTCTTGAAACTGTAGTGTCTTCCAATTTAATTGGCCGGGCACTCCCTGATAACGATACCCATTTTGCAACACCACTTGACGCTCGCCTGTTGCCTTATCCGTTTCCGTATGCGCTTTTTGCGCGGTCAATAAAGCCCATTGACTAGCAGCATCCTTCACAGAAGAACGATGCAACTGCTCTGCAACAAAGATACGGCGCGACTGCAATCTATCCTGAGACATAGACTGCACATAAAACACGCGCTTTCCATGCATGGTCGATTGAAAATCCCCGGGCAACAAAGTTTGGACAATCGATCCAGATTCTGCGACATCCATCAAATGATCCCGATGGGTTGCAACAATCGGCTGCAAGAAAAAAACATGTAAAGAAACAACAAGAAATAAAACGACTGTGAATTTAAATGTCGTGGCTAGTAACTGGTGCGGGCTATACCCACAAGAAGAGAGCACAGTCATTTCTGAATCTACATAGAGACGACCGTAACTTAATAAAATCCCAAGAAACAAACCAAGCGGTAGCAACAAACTAAACAACATGGGCAACTCAAGCAGAATCAATTGCAACACGATATCGGCAGCATATTTACCGGTCGCAATGTAATCCAAATAGCGAATACACTGATTCAACACAAACATAAACACCACAACCGTGGTTACAGTGAATGTTGTCAACAACGCTTCTTTACTGATGTAACGAGAAATAATCAAAGTACAACCTCATCATGATCCTTAGCTTCGACGGGGACCCAAGTTTTGTCATCCATCTGAATTTGTATTTCTGGATGCCCGCTTTCGCAGGCATGACGATACAGCTGCCGTGTGGAAAGCAAATCATTCAAAACTCGCCGAAAAGTAAGGCCTTTCACAAATTGTAAAGCGGGCGATTCTATATCAAAATCGCGCCCTTTTATAAAAAGGTAACCCTATGAAATTTCAACTGACCAGCACACCCTTGTACGAAATCAAGACCGATTGTCTAATCGTTCCTGTTTTTACAAAACAACGGGGTAATTGGGTGGCCACAGCACTAGACGAAAAAGCTCAAGGAGCCATCACAAAGGTCATTGAAAACGGAGATATTAATGGGGAACTGCGACAAACATTGCTTTTGCAAGCTATTCCAAACATTGCAGCAAAACACATCTTGCTCGTAGGTTGCGGGCCGGCTCATAAAATAAACGCTGAAACATTCAAGCAAATTGTCGGCACTGCCATACAAGCCATTAAAAACACGGACATCAAACACATCACATCCTCTTTGCACACGATGGACATCAAAGAACACGACGCCAATTGGCAAATACGCCAATTCATCATGTCCATGACCCATCACACCTATCAATTTAACCAATTCATCACAAAGCCCATTAAAACAAGCAAAATTAGCGACATCCATTTTTGGTTATCCGACACACTGTCTATGCCGCAAGCAAGATTAGCGATCAAAGAAGGATGTGCTTTCGCAAATGGCATTTCGCTCTGCAAAGATTTAGCCAACATGCCCGCCAATATCTGCACCCCCGAATTCTTAGAAAAACAAGCCTTCAAATTAGCTTCTTCTTTTTCGTCGATCTCTGTTGAGACACTGGATGAAGCAGAAATGAAAAAGCAAAACATGAATGCATTTCTGTCTATCTCTCAAAGCAGCAAACACCCCGGCAGAATGATTGTGATGCATTATCAACACGATGATGCGTCGAATCAGCCTCCCATCGTATTGATTGGCAAAGGCATTACGTTTGATACGGGGGGACTTCAGCTAAAACCAGCAGCCTCTATGTTGAGCATGAAATTAGACATGTGCGGAGCAGCCACTCTTTTTGGTGTCATGAAAGCCATCGCAGAACTCAAATTACCTCTTAACGTCATCGTCATGATTGCTGCTGCCGAAAACATGATTGGAAGAAATTCGATCCGTCCGTCTGATGTCATTAAAACGCATGCGGGGAAAACGATTGAAATCATCAGCACAGACGCTGAAGGACGACTCGTCATGTGTGACACCTTGTCTTTTTGCGAGATCTTCAATCCAGCCGTTGTAATAGACGTAGCCACTTTAACGACGGCAGTCATTAGCGCTTTGGGATCGGTCTATAGCGGCCTATTCAGCAATCACGCACCTCTAGCAAAATCCCTCATCAAAGCAGGCATCGCTTCTGCAGACAAAGTGTGGGAATTACCCATCGAAGACGAAGCCTATCGTGACCTATTAAAAAGCAACATTGCAGACCTCACGAACGCAAGTAGCACTAGCAAAGAAGCGGGAGCAATTGCTGCGGCTTGTTTTCTTGCAACATTCACAAAAAAATACCAATGGGCCCATATCGATATCGCTGGCACCGCGCATGTAAGAAGCAACCATCAACCCACCGGACGTTGTGTTCCATTACTCCTGCAGTATCTTATTAATTACGCAAATCAAATGACTAAGGAATAACGTACATGACGGACATCAGTTTTTATCTCATTCCTGAACCATCCCTCGAAGGGAAATTACGTTTCGCATGTCGTTTGATAGAAAAGATCTATACACAACATCAAATCTACGTTCAGACCTCTTCTGTCGCGATTGCCACACAATTAAACGACATGTTATGGACTTTTCGCGACATCAGTTTTGTTCCTCATGAGTTGTTTGATTCAACGAAAAAACAAAATGCACCGGTACAAATCGGTCATCACGCGCAATGCCCTGAGCAAACAAACATCGTACTTAACCTCACAGAAGAACTCCCCATTGAACAAGCATCCGTAACTCGCATCATTGAGATCGTCGGAACAGATGAAACAGATAAAATCCAATCCCGTGAAAAATTCAAACAATACAAAGAATCAGGTAATGACATTCAAACGTTTGATTTGACACAAAAATAAAAACCCACTCTATAAAGGTAAGCGTCATGGAAAAAACATACGATCCTCATGCTATTGAACAAACTCTCTACAAACATTGGGAAGCTTCAGGCTATTTCCACCCCGGCAAAAAAGGCACTCCCTATTGCATCATGTTGCCTCCACCGAACGTCACAGGCAGTTTGCACATGGGGCATGGTTTTCAAAATGCGCTCATGGATGCCTTGATTCGCTTCCATCGCATGAAAGGCGACAACACGTTATGGCAAGGCGGAGTGGATCATGCCGGCATTGCGACGCAAATGGTGGTTGAGAGGCAACTGCTGGCAAAAGGCAAAACACGTCGCGAATTGGGACGAGAGAAATTCCTTGAAAAAGTATGGGCTTGGAAAAATGAATCCGGCGATACCATCAACCGTCAATTAAGACGGTTAGGTTCATCGATCGATTGGTCACGCTCTCGATTCACGATGGATGAAGGTTTGTCACAAGCGGTACAAAAAGTATTTATCGACTTATACGACGAAGGTCTGATTTACCGCGGGCACCGCCTCGTCAATTGGGACACCAAATTTCATACGGCCATTTCAGATCTTGAAGTGAT
Organism: Gammaproteobacteria bacterium; assembly: GCA_018812595.1. Classification (GTDB taxonomy): domain Bacteria; phylum Pseudomonadota; class Gammaproteobacteria; order UBA12402; family UBA12402; genus JAHJDF01. The sequence continues at coordinate 5,676 of JAHJDF010000024.1, read as the reverse complement.
CAATGAGGAAGAAGACGGCCATCTTTGGTACATCCGTTACCCCTTAGTGAATTCACCGGACGTTCTGATCATTGCCACCACCCGCCCTGAAACCATGTTGGGCGATACTGCGATTGCAGTACATCCTGATGACACCCGTTATCAGCATCTCATTGGCAAAAAAGCGAAGCTCCCTCTGACCGATCGAGAAATTCCTATTATTGCGGACGAATACGTCGATCCTGAATTCGGTACCGGTTGCGTCAAAATAACTCCTGCGCATGACTTCAATGACTACGAAGTGGGTAAACGACATCAACTGCCAATAATCAACATCCTCACTTTTGATGCGCACATCAATGAAAACGCGCCCGAGAAATATCAAGGCATGGACCGTTTTGAAGCGCGAGATAAAATCGTTGAAGACTTAAAAGCACTCGAACTCATTGAGAAAATCGAAAAACACAAACTCAAAGTCCCTCGAGGCGATCGTTCTAAAACCATTATTGAACCGTGGTTAACAGCTCAATGGTTCGTTAAAACGAAACCGTTAGCAGAAACTGCCATTAAAGCGGTCGAAGATGGGGATATTCGATTCATTCCGGACACTTGGACAAAAACTTATTTTCAATGGATGTACAACATAGAAGATTGGTGCATCAGTCGACAATTGTGGTGGGGACACCGCATCCCTGCTTGGTATGACGAGCAAGGCAACATTTATGTTGGAGAAAATGAAGAAAACGTTCGCGCCAAATACAAACTAGAAGCAACCCTTCCCCTACGCCAAGACGAAGACGTGCTAGACACGTGGTTTTCATCCGCACTTTGGCCTTTTTCAACATTAGGCTGGCCTGAAAACACGGCTGAATTCAACACTTTTTATCCAACTAACGTATTGGTCACAGGCTTCGACATCATTTTCTTTTGGGTCGCGCGCATGATCATGTTTGGTTTGAAATTCACAGGAAAAATCCCTTTTCACGAAGTGTATGTCACCGGATTAATCCGCGATCAAGAAGGCCAAAAGATGTCGAAATCCAAGGGCAATGTGTTGGATCCTATTGATTTGATCGACGGCGTTTCTTTGGATGACCTATTGAAAAAACGCACCTTTGGTCTGATGCAACCCGAAATGGAAAAACGCATTAAAGAACAAACATGCAAACAATTTCCAAACGGCATTGCCGCACACGGAACCGATGCGTTACGACTGACTTTTTGTTCTTTAGCATCGACGGGGCGTGACATTCGGTTTGATCTAGGGCGTCTAGAAGGATGTCGAAACTTCTGCAATAAGTTATGGAATGCAGCGCGTTATGTGCTCATGCAAACAGACATGGCTAATTGTGATCTGACGCAAACCAAAGCAAAAAGTCTTGCAGATCGATGGATCGAATCGCGGTTACAACGCACCATTTTGAGTGTCCATCAACATTTCAATGACTATCGTTTTGATCTGATCACACAAAACATGTACGAGTTCACATGGCATGAATTTTGTGACTGGTATTTGGAATTATCCAAAACCGTGTTAACGAGCCCAAAAACAACAGAAGAAGAAAAAAATGCAACAAAAGTAACGTTGCTAACGACGCTAGAAACTTTGCTTCGACTCTTACACCCTCTCATTCCGTTCATCACCGAATCGCTCTGGAAAGAAGTCTCCCCGCTGTTACAAATCCACTCCGACACCATTATGTTGGAACAATATCCAGCGCTGGATGAATCTAAACTAGATGCAGACGTTGAAGCAGACATTGAATGGATTAAAAAAGTGGTTTTTGGTCTGCGCAATTTACGCAGCGAAATGAATATTCCACCTTCTAAGCAATTAGCGATCTATATCAACCAAGGAAGCGAACAAGATCAATCGCGCATACAAATGCATCAACAATATTTAAAAGATCTTGCAAAACTACAGTCGATTGAAACAACCACGCATCCTACGGACGCATGCGCGACGGTATTAGTGGAGACTTTAGAAATTGCTGTGCCGTTTGCCGATTTGATCGATGTCCAAGCAGAAAAAGACAGGCTTAATAAAGAAATACAGAAATTAGAAAAAGAGTTGAGCCATGTGAAAAATAAACTGAGCAATGAAAATTTCATTGCAAGAGCACCTGAAGCGATCGTAAAAAAGGAGCAAACACACATTCAAGAGCTACAAACAGCACTCCAACAATTGCACGAAAAACTAGAAAGCATTAAAACGATTGCATAAATGGGCGTGTGTGCAATCCGCCCGTTTCGTCATCCCCGCGAAAGCTAAGGGCGCGTAAAGCGCCCCACGTTATCCCTGAAAAAGCCTAGGATCCGGACTTCTCTTTCTTATCCTCAGCAAAGAAATGATACGTATCTCGCCCTTTATGCTTTGCTTCATACATCGCTCGGTCTGCATGATTCAGTAGCGTTTCCAAATCCTCACCATCTTCTGGATAACAAGCAATTCCGATGCTCATAGTCATCTTGATTGGATGATCATGAATGACGTATTTGGTCTTATTACTTTGAATCACCCACTGTGCAACAGAAGCAGCTTCTTCCCTAGAGTTGAGATCCATAACAAGCGCAGCAAACTCATCCCCTCCTAAACGAGCCACAGTATCTTCCACACGAATTTTCGATTGAAGCCGCGAAGCAACTGCTTGGATCAATAAATCACCCACATAATGGCCATAGGAATCATTCACCTCTTTAAACTTGTCTAAATCGATTGATAAAACAGAAAACTTCTTATGACGACGAGCAGAATAAGCAATGACTTTATCAGCGTTTTCTTGAAACTGAATTCGATTCGGGAGGCGTGTCAAACTGTCAAACTTTGCTAAATGTTCTAGTTTTCGTTTGGTGATGTGGCGCCCCAATGCAGCAACGAGAATCTCGTTGTACGCTATCAATAAAGAAACATCTTGTTTTTTCAACGCTTGTTGCTTAAAGATTGATTCGTAACAAATAAAGCCAATCTTCTCGGTCCGCAAAATTAATGGCAAACACACAATAGATTTAATATTTTGGTTCATCCATATCTGCTTTTCGCTTTTCCAAGCTTGCGTCAACCTTTTAATATTGGGAATCCAAACAATTTCTTTAGAGAACAATTCTTCATAAAACTTTGGAAATAATTTACTGAAATAATACTGAGACGCGTACTTACTAGCGCCTAGCCTTTTTGAATGCCAATCGAATTGTGAAGGGAACGTCATGTCTTCCTGTGAAAATAAAATGCAATACGCCCTATCGAAATCCAGCATTTTTCCAATTTGTGCTAACGACTGCTGAATCCCTTTGCGGATATCATCAATAGGCAATTGAGAAAAACTTTTAGCAATTTTTCCGAGAGTCTTTTCAAACAACAACCTCTGCTTTAAAGCATCTTCCATTTTTTTTCTGGCCGTTACATCCCGCAAAGTCGCACTAATAACTGTTTGTCCATCTACTAGCTCGAACGTTGAAGCCGTAATCGAAACGTACTTCACCGCACCCTGTTTGGTCACAACCTGAGCATTTCGCGCTTCTGAAATTTTAGCCTGCGTTCGTTGGCCAAATTTCTCAATAATTTTAGTCTTCGGATTCAAAATACTGTCTGACTGCCCAATTAATTCTGATTGTTCTCTTTCCAGTAGGCGACAAGCAGCAAGATTACAATCAAGAAAAACACTTGTTTTCGCATTAACTAAAAACATAGCGTCCAACGATTCTTCAAACTGTTTTCGATAGCGTTCTTCAGATTTTTTCAACGCTTCTTCTAACATTTTTCGTTTAAAAAATTGGGGAACTTCATAATTAATGATTTTTTTTGCCAATCTTGGCCGTGTTTTTTTATAAGCCTGAATGTGCGCTTCTATTTTGGATGGAGGAGCCATAATAAATCGGCAACAAGAATCCCCTTTGGCTTTACACAAAATCTCCGAAGCAACCAACGGCATACCAAAACTTTCTTCACACCATCCTGAAGAATAACCCGCACTCATAATACAAACAGGAAATGAACTCTCTTTCTTTTCTTTGACCCATGCATCCGATTCAAACGAATAAAGATGGTTATAAATTAAATAATAGTTTTCATCCGGGGTAGGTGTTGATTCTGGCAAGATGTTGACAGAGGCCCATCCGGAATATGCAAAGTGAACAGGCCCCGCGGATAACCGTTCAAGGGGGTTTTTAAGGTGCATTTTCTTATGAAATTTTTTCGCGTCTTCTTTGCCCAGTGCATGAGCAATATCAAACAAAAATTGTCGAGCCACTTGAACGGCTTGCTCTTCCCCACGATCCTTATAAAACTTTTTGATCGTCGTAAAAAAATCAATAGACATCGAAGCCGCTCTGACCAAGATATAACGTTCCCCCGAAATTTCGATACAAGCATTTGACGGGTCTTCAACTTTCTTTGAGAAATATTTCTGCACATAAGACCGCGCCATCTGAAAAAGGGGTGCAAATTCCTCAGGTACCTTCACAACGTCCATAGTCATTCACCCTCTTTTAATGCAGACAGAATTGTCCTTAAAGCATCTTCTTCGACTTCACAACAGTATCGATCTCTTTCAATTCGGTCAGTAATTGTTTCAACTGATGCAACGGCAGCATATTGGGACCGTCGCTTGGCGCATGATCAGGATCCGGATGCGTTTCCAAAAACAATCCAGACACCCCAACAGCAATTGCTGCACGGGCAACAGCCGGCACAAACTCACGGTCTCCTCCCGTACTACCGCCTAATCCACCCGGGTGTTGTACAGCGTGCGTTGCGTCCATCACAACAGGACAACCCGTTTCACGCATCACCACTAGCGATCGCATATCGACAACCAAATTGTTATACCCAAATGAAAATCCTCGTTCACAAGCAAACACGCGATTGTTCCCAGCAGCATGCATTTTTTCAATAACTGGTTTCATTTCCCAAGGAGACAAAAACTGACCTTTTTTGATGTTGACGGGCAGTCCCTGCTTAGCAACTCGTTGCATATAATCGGTCTGACGACATAAAAATGCAGCAGTCTGTAAAGCATCCACCACACTGGCTACTTCTTCTAACGGAGTACTCTCGTGCACATCGGTTAAGACTGGAACATGAATCAGGTCCTTCACTTTCTGCAAGATACGCAAACCCTCTTCTATCCCAAGCCCACGAAAGCTTTTACTAGAAGTTCGGTTGGCTTTATCGAAAGACGATTTATAAATAAACGGAATGTGCAACTCATCTGTAATTTCTTTAAGCGTACCCGCTGTATCCAACGCCAATTGCTCACTTTCAATGACACAGGGCCCTGCAATTAAAAAGAACGGTTGGTCTAACCCAATGTCAAAACCACATACTTTCATAATGAATCCTCTCTTTGTTTTTTGTATTGATTCGCTGCTGTAACAAAACCGGTAAATAAAGGATGTCCTTGCCGCGGAGTTGATGTGAATTCAGGATGGAACTGACAACCCATGAACCAAGGGTGATCCGGCAATTCAATCATTTCGACCAAGCTCTTATCTTCCGACCAACCCACTGCTGCAATCCCCGCTTTTTTAAAAGCAGGTACATACTGATCATTCACTTCATAACGATGGCGATGACGTTCAATCACTTTATCTTTCCCGTATAAACGAGCAGCTAAAGAACCTTCCGTCAACAAACAAACTTGCCCCCCTAAGCGCATCGTTCCGCCCAAATCCGATTTCTCATTCCGCTGCTCCACACTG
>JAHJDF010000110.1 GCA_018812595.1 Gammaproteobacteria bacterium | reverse complement strand
GCTTCTGATGCGATCTTCAGTTTTTCCTGTGGACTAAACTTTCTCCTGATAACTCCATTCATCATTTTTCTCCTCTATTGGGAGAAATTTTAACATCTTCATTAACCCCTCTTTACTGTCTAGTTTTGGGGGACCACTTTATCCCACTAAATCTAAAGTAATTACATTAATCATCGGGTTACTTTTCGCTGTATGTGCCCTTTGGGCTAAGTGGAGTAAAAACACAAATTCATTTTCTCTGTTAGATGGTACGTTGAATGACATGAAAAAATTTAAAAACCCAGAGGAAAACAGCAATGCAAGTTAATATGAACGATCCAAGTACACAATTATTGTATTCAACGGCACAAGTAATAGCGTTTACTGGAAAAGGATACCAATTTGGAACAGGCGTTATTGTTGATATTGATCGTCAACAAAATAAAACGATTCCAATATTAGTCACAAATAAGCACGTTATAGAAAACAGTAATTGTATAACTATTCGCCTTCATCAGCTTAGTAACAGTACGCTTTCTACAAACAGTATTGACATAGAATATGAATATTCGAACTTCATAATTGGTTCTAATTTGGATTTAGCATTTGTATTATTGGCACCAGTGTTAACCATGGCCATTGAACAAGAGAAAAAACCGTTCTTTAAAAGCATTGGAGAAGATTTATTTCTTAACAATCAAAGAAAAGAACAATTAAGTGCTATAGAAGAAATTATATTTATTGGATATCCCAGAGGACTTATTGATAAACAGTCAAAACTGCCAATCGTAAGAAAAGGCATAACCGCTACACCAATTTGGAATAATTTTAATAATGAGCCTGAATTCTTGGTTGATGCAGAAACATTCGAAGGCTCTAGTGGAAGCCCTGTTTTTATATATAACAATGGAGGTTACTTTAACAATGGAGGAATAGTTGTAGGTGTTCGGATAATGTTTTTAGGAATTATTTCTAAAACTTTAAAAGATTCTGAAAATACCTATTTGGGATTGGGGCATGTTATTAATGCGATGAGTATTTTAGAGTTCATTAGACAAAAATTAACAGAAAAACAAATAATTGAATTTACTCAATAACTATCAACCATAATATTTAAAACAACAAAAACTTTTTAAGGGGAACTATATGAAACTTAATATGATTGTACGTTACGAAGCTATAGATGGCTCAGATACCAGCTTTAGTGGCATAGATATAGAACCTTGGTCGGCACAATTTGAGAGCGATGCAGTAATCAAAAAATCAGAATATTTTATAGGCATGAACTACACCTCAAAAAATATTAGCTTTTGTCGAATAAAAGGAGCGTCCGGAGCAAATTTTGAGATACACGTGCCAATAGAAACGGAAGGGAGATTTATCTTAAAAATATTAACCATGCCTGGTTCACATTTCCAAATATCCTCTGCGTTATTTGCTGTTATACAGCAGGGCGACAATATACGTAAAACTAAGAAAATTATAATTTTAATGTTAAAAAAAGTACGTCTAAGGATCGTAACGCAACAATGATTATACATAAGATGGTTGGAGATAAATTAGGAGAAAAAATATATGAAGGACCAGTAGAATTAGCTGATCAGTCATTAAAGGATACTAATTCCGTAAACGAAGAAGATACCCGCAGCAAATTTTTTAATGCTAAGCCTAAATAAAAATATCGGAACAGTGGCAATAATAAACTAATAAAAGAAGGCGGTTTGTTTGGCCAATAAATTTTAACGGTGAGGTTAATGATGAAGGAAGGGCTTAAAGAGAATTGGTGTAATTTTGCATCAATCGTTTTTCGACCGTATGTAGTGCTACTAATAATCTGCACTATTATTTTAGGAATTTTTACAATTATTGATGGAAATTTATTTGTTACATCCATCTTCACAGCCATTATTGCAGTTTTGGGCGGATTATGTGGTGCCGCTATTGAAAACAAATGGCATGAATTAATAGGGGAAACCTTATTAATTGCACAGGGAAAGAACGCTGTGCGTAATCTAAAATTATTACTATCCGACCTACTAGGAATGCAGATCAGTCTCACAAACTATCAAAATCAATCAAGTGAAAAGCAAATAGCGCCAGAAGTATTGAAGTCATGGTTAAAAGAAACAACTGAAAAAATTACTATGGTGCAGAAGCAAGGAATTAACGCAATAGAAGCATGGAGCAGCTGGATTCCAGAAACAGATATCTCAACCCAAATAGAAACCAGAGATAATTTACAAGAAAAAATATTAGAACTTGAGAAAGAAAAAAAAGAGCTACAAAACAATAATAATGATTCTAGTGAAAAAAATGTTCGATTAGAGCGTGAGCTAGATGAAACAAAAGAAGAACTACGACGTAGTCGTCTAAATCTAGACAAGAATCTTTTTGGCCCATCTTTAACATATTTATCAGAGATACCTGGCTTTCTTGGCAATACACCAGGAGTACCCTTAGTTGGCAATACGGGAAGTAATTCTTTAAACGATATACTAACAAACGCACTAGGGTTCCCCCCATCGTCAAGGAGAGTGTTCGACACAACTGTGTCACCGGTCATCACAACTCGACCTTAATTCGGCCTTCGAAGTAAATATCGAGTTGTGAAATCGTTAAGGCCCAATGGCTCAGCGACATGTTCCATTTTTCTTTAATCCGCTGCGCCGCACAATAAATCAATTTCAATAAAGCGTGCCGTGGAAAGGATGTGGGCAAAAAGAGAAAAACAGATTGATCAAGTAATATCTAATACAGCCAAGATGCATGGTGATATCCAAGGATTATTAGGCTCTTCTGTGCAGTCTATTCCCGCGCTTGAGATGGATGTGGAATAGGCTAACAAATATAGAGAAAGTTAGCTCAAGCCCCCAGAACGATAGAAACATCCGATAGAGTTTACTATCGGTAGTAGTTAAAAAGCAGTGTGGAAGATATTCTATCGCGATACATGCTTATCGATTCTGGAAAACTTAAAAATGCAGCTTACGTAACACATTGTTTTTGAAGATAAAACTTTTCGCAGCGCCGCTGCGAAAAGTTGTGGCAGGTAGAATAATGTGGCTATTGCAAATTGGTCAACGATCTGTTGACTAATTAGCGCCTCAAAATGCTGCAAAGTTTTAGTAAGGAGTAAAAATGGGTAAAGACGTTCAAAAAGCAAAGCGGTCACTCAGTAAAGTAATGAATTCTGCTACAGCCGGTTTCGACTTGCTTTATGACAAGGTAACTTCTCATATAGAAAACGCTCGCGCTGCCATTCAAAGCACTGTCGATACGGAGATGGTAAAGGCATATTGGTCAATCGGCAGAGACATTGTCGAGGAAGAACAGCAAGGAGAATCTCGTGCTGACTATGGCACATACTTATTAACCACTCTCTCAGAACATTTAACCAAACAATATAAAAAAGGCTTTAGTGTCAGTACGTTAAAAAACATCAGGCAGTTTTATCTCGCGTATTCTGATCGCGCCTCAATTAGCTACGCAGCGCGTAGCCAATTGCCAAAACTAAGTCCTAACCTAGGCTGGATTCATTACCGTGCCCTTATGCGCGTTAGTAGAAAAGAGGCGCGCCAATTTTATGAAATAGAGGCTGAGAAAAATCATTGGAGCGGTCGAGAATTAGAACGACAAATAGGTAGCCTACTGTTTGATCGGCTTGCAAAAAGCAAAGATAAAGATGGCCTTCTAAAGCTTGCCTGTCACGGTCAAGAAATTAATACGCCCGAAGATGCAATGAAAGAGCCGCTCATTTTAGAATTTTTAGGGTTACCTGAATCACACCAACTTGTTGAGTCAAAGCTGGAAGAAGCGTTAATTAATAATTTACAACAATTTTTACTTGAGCTGGGATCAGGATTTTCCTTTATCGCAAGACAGAAACGCCTATCACTTGATGGTGATCATTTTTATGCTGATCTAGTCTTTTATCACGTCATCTTAAAATGTTACATCATCATAGATATAAAGACTCGCGCCCTAACTCACGCAGATTTAGGACAGATGCAGTTATACGTGAATTATTTTGATCGTGAAATAAAACAAGATAACGACAATCCGACAGTTGGGTTAGTACTTTGCACTAAGAAGAAGGATGAGATGGCTAAATATTTATTAGGTGATAAAGCTAAACAAATTTTTACCAGCACCTATCAATTTCATTTACCTACAGAAGAAGAATTAGAACAAGAATTAAAGCGGGAAGTTAAGACGATAAAACATGAGCTGGCAAAACAAAGCAAAGATTAAATATTAGAGTAGCCAATAATGTCTGAACAATATTTTTTAAATCGCCAAGTAGTTATCTCTCCTTATGATGATAATTGGCCAAAAAAGTTTACTGCCGAAAAAGAATTAATTTTATCAGTGATCGCTGATAAAAATGTTGTCGTTGAGCACATTGGTAGTACGGCAATTCCCGGTTTAGCGGCTAAACCAATTGTTGATATTATGGTTGGCGTAAAAACGTTAGCAATAGCTGATGCATGCATCAAGCCGTTAGAGAGCATCGGCTATGAATATATTCCAAACCTTGAGAAAAATTTTCCTAGGAGGCGTTTTTTTCATAAAGGCCCTAATTTGCCAAATAAACATTTTCATCTGCATATGGTGGAGATTAACGGCAGCTTTTGGCAAAACCAATTATTTTTTAGAGACTATCTACGCAATAATCTAAAAGCTTTAGCAGAATATCAGCAATTAAAAAAAGATTTGGCTGAGAAATTTCAAGATGATGTTTCTGGTTACTGTGAAGCAAAAAGTGAATTTATTCAGAAAATATTAATTAAGAATTTAAACTATAAAAATGAAAAAATGGTTCGAGGTAACAAAGTTGATCTTTGGACTGAATCATTCGGAGGTATAAACAATCCTGCAATATTATTAATAGCCGGAGCACATGCGCCTAGTATTTTCTGGCCAGATTTTTTTTGCAAAAAACTCGTTAAGGCAAGGAGTAATCAAGCAAATAGGCAAAGGAAAAAACACTCTTTGGCAAATCGTATGAAAGTAGTTCGGGCAGGATTCGGGCAACATTCAGGCAGGATTTGGGTAGATTGGTCAAGCTAGAATACCTTCGTGGAGTACGCGTAAAATTGAATAATAGGATTCGAAATAAGAATCATTCGGATCGTGCAAAACCCATAGGTCCCTCCTTATGCTAGAAAGAAATGAACAGGATAGTTCTTCAGATACGCCTGCCGAGGAAATGCTTGTTACTGATGATGACAATGCTATCCCAAGTCAGTTTACGGGATATTGGATCTATCACTCTAAAGACGAAGCTTATAGATGGGGTTTACCAGAATATGACGCTAGTAATATTGGCAAGTGGATGTTGTTTTATCATAGATCGCGAATTGATGCGGTTTGGAAAAAGATAAAACTAGGAATAGACGCTGGCGATCTTTGGCATGCAAAGGTTTCTGGTATTAACCCCTCTAAAAAAACTCACGCCATTATGGTTTATACCCCTGATTTTCATGATTTGTCTGACGTCGTGCGAGTACACGACGCTTTAGTAACCAATGAATTAAAAAACGGATGTTTGCGTTACAAAACGGACAACCAAACTCGAGCTGGAATATATTCCGGCGGCAAAGAATGTCCTTGGATATACAGCTCTGACATGATTGAAGAATTAAGATTAAAAAGTAAAGAGGATCAATCAACAAAAACGCGAACTTTCAAACATTGAATTTAAAGACAGGGACGGGACATGTTTCATTCCTTCATAAAATGCGGCTCATTATTTGTAGCGTTATTTTTTTTAATAATCTCCCCTGCTTCGTCTTTTGCCGCTCATGTGAACAAACAAAACTTGGAAAATGTACTGCACGCCGCTCAATTCACTGCCTGGTTCGAACAGGGCAAACCCTCTGCCCCTCATCAGATCTATTTAATCGCGGATCCGAATTGTGGGGCGTGTCACCTTTTTTACGAGCGTGCTAAGCCTTATGTGGCAAACGGGCAGTTAACCATTCGTTGGATATTGGTTGCTTTTCTTCAGTCCTCTAGCCTTAGGAAAGCTGCTGCCATTCTGTCGGCAACTCGTCCTGCTTTAGCGGTTGAAAGCAATGAAAAAGGCTTTAACGAGGCCAGTGAATCGGGCGGTATTCAACCGCTCGTGACCATTGATCCAAGCTTAAAAAATCGTATTCAAGAAAACCTGCGGTTTATGGATCGTTCTGGCTTTAATGCGACTCCGTTAATTTTATTCAGAACAACAAACGGCAAAGTGGGCGTCGTACGAGGCGCTCTGCCACATGATCAAGTCGCTAGATTAATCAACATCATTGGTAGCTATCCAAAGTGAGTTCACAACATGGCTAGATTAAAAAGACCCACTCCTCTCTTTGATACGTTAAGTAATTTCAAAAGCGAGAGTTCTAAAAACCCTCTGCTGATCGATCATCCTGAACGTCAAAAAGAGTTTGAATTGGCGATTGATTTCATCAAGCAATACGACGGCAGCGAAGCGACTTTTCGTTCTTATCGTCGAGAGATAGAACGCTTGTTGCAGTGGACGTGGTTAGTCGCTGATAAATCCATTTTGGAACTGAAACGACAGGACATTGAGCACTACATCGAATTTTGCAAAAAGCCGCCGAAGTCTTGGATTGGTGTGAAGAACGTGGCGCGTTTCGTGACTAAAGACGATCAAAGGGTGCCGAATCCAGAGTGGCGACTCTTCGTGGCTTCTGTCAATAAAGCCGATTTCAAGAAAGGCATAAGAGCCGATAAAACCGAGTACGCCCTTTCGCAAAAATCGATTCGTGAAATTTTTACAGTCACTAGCAGCTTCTACAGTCATCTGATGAATGAAGGCGCTATCGATGTCAATCCGGTCTTACTCATTCGTCAAAAGAGTAAATATTTTATGAAGCGCCAAAGCCCTCCAAAGATTCCAAGATTGACGGAACGGCAATGGAACTTTTGCATTAAAGTGGCCGAAGAGTTAGCGGCAAAGAATCCAGAAAAGCATGAACGCACGCTGTTTATCATGACCCTCTTGTATCTCATGTATCTGCGTATTTCAGAGTTAGTCGCCACGAAACGTTGGCAACCGCAGATGGGTCATTTTTACAAAGATTCGAACAACTATTGGTGGTTTGTCACGGTAGGCAAAGGCAACAAGGAACGCGTCATTAGTGTGAGTGATGAGATGTTGCAAGCACTCAGGCGCTATCGTAAACACCTCAACTTAACGCCGCTCCCCTCGCCCGGCGAAACCACGCCTTTGTTAGCACCTCACCGAGGCAAAGAAACCATTACCAGCACAGAACACATTCGAAAAATCGTGCAGGAATGTTTCGATCGAGCAGCATTTAGGTTACGAACCAAAGGTCATGCAGAAGATGCCGACGCACTCGAACACGCAACGGTTCACTGGCTACGTCACACCGGCATTTCAGACGACATCAACATGCGCGGAAGACCAGAAAGTCACGTCAGAGACGACGCGGGACACAGTTCTATATTGATCACCGATCGCTACAACGACATCACGCTCAAAGAACGGTATTTATCGGGGAAGAAGAAAGGGGTGCGTAGTCGCCAAAAATAACGAAACAAAAATAGCTCAAGAACAGTATCCCTTGCTTTCAGCACCATATTTGAAGTAATTGCCTTGGCACTACGTTGCAAAATTTTTACAGCAATATTTCCGGTGTCCCTAATTTTCAAATTCTCGAATTTTTATTTGCCTATTAAGAAATCCTTCCTATGAAATAGTGCATCTTGTTTGTCTCTCTGTTAATGCCCTTTCCCGTTCGATACGTTGCAAATAATTTCGATATTTCTCTTCCATCCATTCAGCATCACTGGAGCTTTCTGTGTATCTAATTCCTGAAGAACGTGCATCTGAATTAATCCATGAAAAAGAACCATCAAGAGGTCTTTGTTTCTTAGGATTATCAGCAGGTGTTCCATTTGCGTATTCCGTTGCTCTTATGTAATCGGCTTTTGCTCCTGAATGCATAACTTTGGCTACGGGATGAGTGTTCGGATTTCTAAGTTGGCGTGCGTGATGTTGATCATGAGTATGATTGTCTTTATTTTGGGCTGTGTAAGTACCACTTGTTGGCCTATTTTGAGGTACCTGAACAAGAAGAGCTTGTGCATCAGGATGCCTATTAATACGCGCTATCTCGGCTGGGGTCTGTCGCCCTTTGAAACCAAAAAAGCCAAAAAACCACGGAGCACTCGTTGGAGTATTCAGATACTCGGCACCAAATTTCGATTTCAGTGACCCTATGATGTTTCTATTGCCAAAAAATGCTGCCCAATGAAAAGGATTCCAACCATACGTTGAGAAAGACCAATCTTGTGGCAAAGCGCAGCTATTACTTTGTGCTACTGTAAGAGTTTGAGTTCTAACAGCGTCATTATTTTTTACCGCTTCAAGCAAAGAATCCGCCCATGCTTGCATGTTTTCATCTTCATTAATTCGTGAACGTTCAAAATCTAAATCTTTTCTTAAGTTTGTATTATGAATTTCAAAATTATTTATGCCCTTCTTTTTGAGAATGGCTTCAATTGCCAGCAATTCCATTACACATTTTTTCTTTTCCGGTTTGCGTGATTTAGACCAAAGATATTTAACATGCCATGGGTGTTTGAACGGCCCTTTAATAATATTCTTCATATCATCATATTCTTGCCACTTCTGCTCGAGCGTGGTTTTCCGTCTATACAATCTCCCCAATTCATCAAAAATACTTTCAGTTGGCACATATGGATTACTTGCGCTATACCCAACGGTTCTAAAAGCGCTATCGCTAAAATTAAATGCTTTAGCAAAAGGCGAAGTAGCTACTATAAATGCTGTATGGAAGCTTTCCTTGGTAGGCCACGATGTAACATCACTCTGTTTTATTGCATATCCTGTCTTTGAATCAAATTGAGCCACAATGTTATTCATAGAGTGCTGGTTCCATGTGTGAGTCACGTAACCTTCAGCAGCCATCCACACTACATTTAAAATACCATTTCCAAAACCCGTTAAATAATTCGTCAAAGATGTAAAAGTAAAAAAAGGCTCTTCAACATATACTCTATAAAGTGATCCAATGTGGCGATTTGTAGTATTAATAGCATTTGGTCCTGACAAATAAGCCACAATGTTCGTTGTTGTGTTATAGCCTTGAACGTTAGTGGCCTGAAATCCTAGAGATCCTGGTGATTCAAAAGTGACCGCTTTCACTCGATACTGACATGCCATGCACTCTGCTAAAAAAGCGCCTAATGAATGACCGGTAAAAGAAAAAGAATAGCCCGGGTAATTTTTCAACCCTTCGGCTATCAAATTTTTAACACGTCTGGCGGTTACAGATAGATCCTTTTTAAAAAGAATCTGTAAATCATCCATAAGGTTCTTTACGTTAGAAAGTACGGTGCCTCTGATAGCAATAACCAATTGCTTGCTTTCATAAGGATCGTCGCAACGGTAAAAAACAATTGAAATCTGACGTCTTGATAAAGATTTCTTAACATCATCATCAATTTCTAAATCAGTGTAATGTACTGCAGACCAATTGGATGGCGGAGTACCGCCTTTCCTTTTATAGGCTTGTTGTGCCATTACGGCATATTCATAGTGTGTAGTCATGGATTTCCCTTAATAATATTTTTAGCCTTTGCGATTACTAATCACTGTTCTATTGCATTTTTGATTTTTTCTCTCCTCTATTGGGAAAAATTTTCATCGACCCCTTTTTACTGCCTAGTTTTTTGGGACCACTTGACTTGTAATTGTATCCGATAAGAAACGAGTGAAATTTTATCATGCTGAGGTTGAAAATTAATGCATTAGATTTCTTACTGTCTTTTATCAAAATCAGTCAGCACCCGTATTGGATTAATGTGGACATACAAGCTCAAGAAAAAATCTTTGCCATTATACTGTTGTGTGCAGATGGCTTTCGTCACGGTATACACAAAAAGATCAGCTATCTCATACATTTCCTTAAAAGGAGCGTCCTCGTAGTTAATTTGTGAGATTCTAAATATTCCCCCATCTTCATCTTTCCCGGAAATAGTTGTAGGTAAAATGAAATTAGGCATATCAGCTCTTTTTCGAGTACCACCAACAGGCAAAGCATTTTTACAGCATTTATCTTTTTCGCTTAACTTGTCTGCATGAAATTGAAATTTGGTTTCGTCTTTATTTAAGGAATCATATAAAGATAGTAAACAGTAATTTTTAAGTAAATGTAGCCCTTGTTTTTCATCCTTTTGAAAATTTTTATCCTTTATTGTCCGTTGTTTTTTTAATAATTTATTTGGAAAGTATCTTCTTTCCGCACAAGAAAATATTGGCCTAGGCATTTTATAGTCAACACATAAATTAACGATTTCAGCGGATAATTTTTTGACTGCTTCTAAATCTAAATGTTTGAATTCAGGTGACTTTTCTCTTTGACTTCCATTAAACAGCTTCCTGCAATGCAAAATCGCATTGTTCTGTAACTCGTAGTTAGTTTTTAATTTTTGAAAATCGGTTACAAACGAAGAAAGATTCTGTTCTTTCAAACCAACAATAATATATGCGAGCAATCCTTCATTAACACTGTCATCGCCATACCATAGATGCATTTCAATACCTTCTAAAGGTTATTATTGTATATTTTCCACCTCTTTATTTCCTTTATGTTTACTCACTGGTGACAAAGCGATTTCTGGAATTTTACTAAGAATGCAATAAGGCTTATGGTGGTCCCCTT
>JAHJDF010000023.1 GCA_018812595.1 Gammaproteobacteria bacterium | reverse complement strand
TTATTATAAAATCTTGTTTCGCAGTTCAGATCTTTGATCGAAATTGTCTGTCACGCAGGATGCTTTCAGGAGAAATCGTTCGTTTATCAAATTCTCGCCATACTATGTTTTCTAATGGCAGTTCCATTCCTTTGAGATTTGAATCTAGGTTCGTTACCGTTTTTCGTATTTCCTCTTTTAACGCATCAGAAGATAAGCGATCAATATCGACTACTGCAATAACAGCAGCAAGCGTTGTCTGTTTTTCTGGATCATCATGCCTTACATAGGCATTACCAAATTCGTTAAACAATCTTTCTTTACATAGAAGGAATCCATCGACATTTTTAATTGTAATGCGTACTACGATGTGTCCATCCGGGTTAAATTTGCATTCTTTAACTACCCCTCTAGGACAGCTATTTGCGTAGTCTTGGATAATTTTTTTAATCTTTTCAAATTTGTTAAGTTGTTTGAGCGGAGGTTCATTTGATAAAGGACATCGACGTTGGAGCAACTTTTTATCCAAATATTCTTTGATAGAACATGGCGGAACACTTCCTGAAAATGAAAGGTGTAAATTTTTTTGTATTTTATAAGGCTTGTCGTGACGCCGAGTTCTTTTGCCATTTGATTCGTTCCAAAAATTTCTTTTTGTTTGTAGATCCAAAATAGGATCACGTTCAAAGATTTCTTTTATGGTTGCCTGACATTTTTGAATCAGTTCCACGAGTTTTTTGTCGGTGCTTTCTTCGTTTAGTGCGAATGCCACAGCATCACAACGCACTTGCAGTTCTTTGCCGGGATACTCTGGTATATCGTCGAGACGTCTTCTGCTGCGTAGGGTTTTTTCTGGCGTTTTAGGGACGTGGACCACAATTTCAGATACTTTTTTCGCATATTCTTCTTGTGGTATGGCGTCGTTACCAAGTTTTTTTATTTCTTGGTAATGAGTTTCTTTCATTTTTTTTAAGTACTGATCTGTATTTGATTCATCAATTAGTGTCATAGAACTACTTTTGACTCCAAACTAATGAAGTTGCATTAGACGGTTTTTTCGGATATCCAGGAATAGCATAAGTAGCTATAGGAGTTTTCCCATCTACTGGAACACCTATATACATATCCACTTCTACAAGAAAATCATTATTACAATAAATAACAAAAGTATTACCCAAGCCATCAAAGCTTATGTCGTCTATCTGTGAGATATCTGCCAAATTTGGTAAATTAATTTGCTTGGCAATTTCCCCAGGAATTAATTTATAGATCCTTGAACAATCATAGACAAAAGTTGTCACATATACTTGATCGTCATAGATGGCGATATGAGAAACGTACTGGTTTTGCTGTGATGGAAGATAGTACAGCGTACTAGCCTGTTCCTGCCCTGGAGCATATTTGGCAATTATGTCGCCACCGTCATCCGTTTTATTAGCAAAAGCAAGATATATCTGTCCTGATGAATCAATAGTTATAGCGTTAATATATTTTGGATTGGCTCCCTCAGGTGTTTGAAGCTTAAGTTCTTGCACAGCTTTTGGATGTTGAAATTGCCCATTCAGTTGAAAATCAGCTTGAGAGTAAATCCAAATATGCGGATTATCTTGATGATCTGTTCCCAACAAATATAACTGATCCTTATAGTAGGCTAGCTCAATTGGAGATTCAGGATTGAAGCTTTCTACTCTGCCATTGTTTGTATAAATAGGACTAAAGGTTGTCATTGAAGACTCTCCTTTTAGACTATTAAACCCATGAATTAAATTTTCCCCGCCGCTAGTTGAGGCACCACCAAAATAAAAATACACATTTCCTTTATTATCAGCGACAGCATTACTCTTCGTGCTTTGAGAATCACCAAATGGATCGTGTGTTGAAATGTATGTCGGGTTTGTAAGTAAAGAAGATGAGCTTAAATCAAATGAAAAAACTTGAGCATCTGTAGGAACAGAACCAAATACACTGGGGTCCGATACAGGAATAAAAAGATGTCCGGAACTTGTTGCCGCAAAAGCTATGTTACAAGCGAACATTAGTGCAAAAACAATAAAGATAATTTTTTTCATAAGATAAACCTCTAACCGTGGGCACTTCTAAATTGTAGTAAACATTATTAATTCGGCAAATTCGGTTTCTTCATGAACAAAGTTCTTAAGCCATTTAGAAGATTTCTTTTATGAAAGATGGCGTTTCTATAGATATACCTAGCTCAACGATGACAATTTTTAAACCTTACTCCAACTCCAATTAATCGGACGGACTTATTCCACTGCTGCCATCTGATTTGTAGCAATTGCGTAAATAATTCTTCATCTAAATGATCAGTGGTGGTTTCAATTGTTGTGCGTTTGAAATCAGCGAATTTAATTTTTACAAATTGCTTATAAATGATTAGATCGGAAACGCGTTGCAATCTTTTATTTAACCTTTTAATAAGCGTCGGCAATTTCGATACACATAGCTCATAAGACTCTAGATCTTGTGCAAATGTCTCTTCAACACTTAAAGATTTACTAACGCGATCAGGTTCAACTGGACGATGATCTATCCCGCGACTTAACTCGTATAACCGCGCACCCATTTTGCCGAAATGAGCGACCAGTTGTTCTAGAGAGATCTGTTGTAGATCTTCGCAAGTGACTACTTGCATCGCATGTAACTTTTTTGCCGTGACTTGGCCGACCCCAAAAATTTTAGTCACCGGCAATTGTTTTAAAAAAGCATCAACTTGTTCTGGAGTAATAACAAACAAGCTATCAGGCTTATTCCATTCACTAGCAACCTTAGCTAAAAATTTATTAGTAGCTACGCCAGCGGAGGCCGTTAAGTTCAACTCTTTTTTAATTCGCTGCTTTATTGTTTTAGCAATTAAGGTGGCGCTGCCGTGACAATGCTCACAATGAGTAACATCTAAAAAAGCTTCATCCAATGAAAGCATCTCTACCAGGGGAGTGTATTGCTTGAAAATCCTATATATGACTTTAGATACCGCCTTGTACTTTTCCATATGTACTGGAATGAGTACCAATTTCGGACACAACCTCAATGCTCGCGCCGATGCCATAGCAGAATGTAACCCATACTTACGTGCTAAATAATTACACGTTGCCAAAACCCCTCGTTGTTCTGGTTTACCCCCCACTGCAACAGGTTTGTTTCGCAATGCTGGATTATCACGCATCTCAATCGCTGCAAAAAAGCAATCCATATCTACATGAATAATTTTGCGCTGCATTTTTTGAATCCTATAACGCACTATATTTTCGAGTTAATTTAACATTTGCTATTCGATCATGGATATCCCATTAAAATTTTGCTCCGTAGAAGTGACCCTATGAATTTGTATTTTTAGATTTATTCCTTATCAAGCACCTTTCGCACCTTCGGTGCTTTGATGGAAAAAATTGATACGACATTTTCTCTCTTTTTTACCACCTGTTTTTAATGAGACAGCCGTGGCTATTTGGTTTGGACCTAAGGCTCGAAAAAATGTTATGTAAAATTGCATTTGCAGTAAAGTGGTCCCCCAAAACTAGACAGTAAAGAGGGGTTAATGAAGATGTTAAAATTTCTCCCAATAGAGGAGAAAAATGATGAATGGAGTTATCAG
>JAHJDF010000112.1 GCA_018812595.1 Gammaproteobacteria bacterium | reverse complement strand
CAGGGCACTGGAACTGTTCCGGCAGGCCTGGACGGCCGAGGGCATGACCGGGGTCGAGCTGTTCCAGGAGGGCGTGGAGATCCTGCGGACCTTCGTTCTCGACCAGGGAGAGCTGGACCACCGGGACGTGCTGGCCATCGAGAAGGAGTTCCACCTTCCTTGTCCTGTCCCACCAATCTCCCCCATCAAGATCCCACAAGGTATTCCCGGTAGAACTGGCGGGATCCACGGGATAGCAGTGTCCCATCCCAGCAAAATGCCAGAGGCATCCACACGCCCATCTATCCCAGGTCCGGTCCACGGTCTCGCAGCTGATCGCGTTCGCGCCATAGTTGACGGATCGCGAGGCCGTGGACGGTCATGATGGCGTCGGCGATCTCATAGAGGCCGTCGGCGATTGTTTCAGCCTGCTCCGGCGACCAGTCGTCGGGGATGAGCTCTTCGAGAGTCACGCGTCACCTCCTGGCGACTGATAGAGGGGATGGTTGGCGATGGTGCGTGCCATGGCCTTGCCGTCGATCTTGTTTCTTCCGTCGACGGCGGCCTCGATGAGGGCCTGGATGGCGAGCTGGTTGACGTTGCGGGGGATGCCCTGGGAGGACTGGAAGATCTTCTGGATGGCGTCATCGGCGAAGAGCTTGGGATCCACGCCGGCGTAGTGGAGGTGGTAGAGCACGTATTCGCGGACGTCGATGACGCCGAAGGGTTTGAGGACCAGGGCATAGCCGATGCGCGAGCGCAGGGAGGCGATGCCTGGGTGGCGAAGCGTGGCGAGCAGCTCGTCGGTGCCTGCGATGAGCAGCGAGAAGCGGTCCTCGGCGTCGAGGTCGTAGCAGGTGAGCCGCCGCAGCACATCGAGGACGGGGGCGGACAGGCCCTCGGCGTCGTCGAGGACGAGGACAGGGTGTGGCCCGTGCTCCTTCTCGTAGCAGGCGAGGTGTTTTTGGGCGTCGTCGAAGAGGTCGCTGGCGTGCTGGCGCATGGGGAGGCCGAGCAGGCGGCCAAGCGAGCGCAGGAAGCCGGTGACGGTGTTGGGGAGGTAGGAGAAGTCGAGGAGCCTGAAGCGGCTGTCGTCGAGCTCGTGGCAGAAGCGCCGCAGGGTGATGCTCTTGCCGACGCCGGGGTGGCCGGTGACGAGGGCGACGCCGCGGACCTCGGTCCAGAGCCGGAGCCCGTCGAGCAGCTCGCGCTGGCTCCTCGAGTCGAACATGTTCTTGGCCCAGGTCTGCTTGCTGAAGGGCAGCCTGGTGAAGCCGAAGTGGGCTTTCATGGGCTGGGTGATCTTGGTGGGCTTCTTGTCGCCGTCGGTCACGAGGCACCTCCGAGTTGCTGGCGGATGGTGTCGAGGTAGTGAGTGACGTGCAGGTCCTTGCTCTCGCCGGCCGCGAGGCTGGCCTCGAGGACGGCCCTGGCGCGGTCAGGGTCGAAGGGCCCGTAGCGTCTCAGGTGTTCGCGGGCTGCGTCCTCGTCGAAGGCCGCGCCGTCGAGATGCTGGGCGAGGAGGTCGACGATGGCCTGGTCCTGCTCGGCCCTTCGCCTGAGGGCCCGCTGCACGAGCTCCCTGGGGCTCGGCTCGATGAAGCTGAGCTCCCTGCGCCTGCTGACGAGGTGACCGAGCCAGTCCGCGGCGGGCTTGGCTGTCGTCGTCGACGTCGACGCGGGCGTGAGCTCGGGGCTCTCCTCCTGCCTTGGCTTTGGCCGCCTGTGGGCCCGCACCTCGAAGGGCCGGACGCGCTCCTTGAAGGCGCCCCCGTGCCAGACCTCGACCTCGTCGAGCTGCTCGGGGTCGTAGCGGACCTCGATGCGCTTCTTGGCCAGAGAGGCGCCGACCTGGTAGCGGGTGCCGAAGAGAGAGAACAGGCCAGCCTTGTCCGGGCTGCGGCTCTCGCTCCACTGGAAGGCGAGGCGCAGCCTCTCCTCGTCGGCATAGCGGACCCGCTCGATGTCCTTGCGCCAGCGCTGCAGCGGCTCCTCGCCGGTCTCGGTGTGGACCTTCTGGGCGTAGGAGAGATCCGCCCAGGCGAGGAAGGCCTCGTTGAGCTCGTCGAGGGTCTTGAGCTTCGAGGCCTTGAGCTCGGCGAGGAAGGCGCTGCGGCAGTAGGCGTTGAACGCCTCTATCTTGCCGTGGCCCATCGGCCGATAGGACCTGGTGAAGGTGATGCCGTGGATGCCGAGGGTGGCGACGATCTGGCGCATGTGCCCCGAGCGGTAGACCATGCCGTTGTCGTAATAGACCCTCGCAGGCTGGCCGTACTTCTGCAGACAGCGCCGGAAGACGAGCTCGAGAGCGGGCAGGTCGCCCTTGAAGCTGAAGCGCCCGTGCAGCAAGAGCCTGCTGTGGTCGTCGAGAAACGCGTAGAGGTAGGCCCTGCGCATCTTGCCTGCCCGCTCGGGGTCCGGCAGCCAGGGGCCGACGAGCATGTCCGACTGCCAGAGGTCATTGCTGTGCTGCGCCTCGAAGCGGTCGAGGTCCTGGCTGTCCGGGACGCGGCAGCGAAGGGCCGACAGCCCGCGTGCCTTGAGGGCGCGATGCAGGGTGCTGCGCCGAACCACGTCTTTGTCGACGAGCGCCATCCCCTCCATGATGGTGATCAAGCGGTCCAGGCTGCGCTCGGGCACCTCCTCCTTGAGCTTGCAGGCGAGCTCCACCTGCTCCATGGAGAGGGCCTTGCTGCCGCGGCTGGGGTGGGGCTTGTCCTCGAGCCCGCCAAGACCCTGACGGCGATAGAGCCGCACCCAGCTCCTGATGGTCTCCGCCGAGACCTGCAGCGGCTGCCCGTCGACGCCAGGCCAGGACTTGCGGGCGAGCTGCTCGAGCAGGTGCCGGCGCTGGCCCCTGTGCGGGTCCATGGCGATGTAGGCGCTGATCACCTGGTAGCGGGCCAGGGCCTTGGCCTGGCGTTGAGCCCCGTCGTCCATGCGGCCTCCTCGTCGCCTGCTTCGGCGATCCTGATGGCAGCCTGTCAGATGGGGCTCTGCGCGACGACGTCACATCCTGTGGGAAAAAGCAGGACCGAGGGCTGGCGGATCGGCGGGCGGTCTTGTACCTTCTTCTCCCAGGAGGAGGACGCGTCACTGAAGATTTCTTCTTGCCGTGTCGCTCCTCCCGCGAGCCTCGGCCAGGAGCACGGCCACTTGAACGTCGAGCTTGGTTGCGCCTCCGAGCAACAAGGCGATCGCCCGCCACAGCCCTTCAAAATCTGCCGACGGGCCTCGTCGAAGACGCTTCTTGAGCCCCGCGGGCGGTGGCAGACCGCTGGGAAACAGCTGCTCAACTGGCCGAGGCTCGCTTCTGTGTATAAGCGCCAGGCGAATCGCCTGCTGGATGGCCATCGCATCGGGCACGAGCCTGCGTGACCAGCGCTGGACCGTGCGTGGTGAAGCGCAGCTCGAGAGCTCTGGCAATACCGGCTCGCTCGTCAGCAGGCCGCGCTCACCGTCCAGCCACGCCCAAAGCATGAGCACCAGGATGAGCGTGCAGACGCCCGCGCCAGCCAGCTCGTCCGGTGGCCGACTGTGGCAGCTCCGCTTCTCGCCCGGGTGAAACCATCGATGCTTCCACAGCCGGATGCGCTCGACCTCGCCCTGCACCAGCATCCAGCGCAGCACCGCGAAGTAGCCGTGAGAGTGCCAGCCCGGCCCAGGCCTCTCTCCCTCGAACTGCAGATCTCCTCCTGACCTGGTCCGGTAGATGTCCGTGCAGAAGGCCAGGCTCGAAGCGATCACCTGATGCAGACATTCCGGTGCGTACGTCCCGCTCACGGCCACCGGTATCGCATGGTGGGATCCGGGATGTCAGGCTGGGACTACCTGGGGCTCAGCTGGGTGGGGGTGGTGGGATGGGACAGTTGACGAAGGCGCTCCCGACCTGCCGCCAGATGCTCTTGCCCTCCCCGGTCTCGATGATGGTGTAGACGACCTTGCGCTTGCTGTTGCCGTTGCCGTTGCTCTCGTTCTTGGTGGCCATCGTGTGTCTCCTTGTT
>JAHJDF010000005.1 GCA_018812595.1 Gammaproteobacteria bacterium | reverse complement strand
GAATTATTTGGATTTTATTTTGTAAATTTTTTTATATTTTTACTGTCTGAAATTGTTATGCATGAACTGACTTTGTGTCGAAACATTGTGGATATTGCGCTCGACGCACTTGAAGGCGATCGAAAGGTGCATGCGGTTATCCTTGAATTAGGTTTATTGGCCGGTGTGCAAAAAGAAGCGCTCCTGTTTTCCTTTGATGTGGTGGTTCAAAACACAGCATTAGAAGGATCAAAACTTGTGATTATCGATGTACCCGGAAAAGCGAAATGCAATCAGTGCGCTACACTTTTTTCCATTCAAAAACTGTACGATGCTTGTCCAGAATGTCGGTCTCATGATTTTCAATTATTGAGCGGTGAAGAATTAAACATTAAATCTTTGGAGGTTGAATAATGTGCGATACCTGCGGTTGTGGTGACGATCATCAACACATTGATGTAGAAAAAAAATTAATGACTAAAAACGATGAATTCGCTTTGAAAAATCGTGACTATTTAACGCGATACAATATTTGTGCATTGAATTTTGTTTCTAGCCCTGGCTCTGGAAAAACTTCTCTATTGGTCAAAACCATTGAAGCGTTAAAAGATCGTTATCGATCCGCTGTGATCGAAGGGGATCAACAAACCGATCAAGACGCATTACGAATTCAGAGTACGCAAGTCCCGGTCAAGCAAATCAACACAGGACAAGGATGTCATTTAGATGCACACGGTATCGGTCATGCGATGGAAGATTTAAAAATTCACGACGAAGATTTTTTGTTTATTGAAAATGTCGGAAATCTCGTTTGCCCCGCTTCTTTCGATTTGGGCGAAGCGCATAAAGTCGTGATGTTATCCGTGACAGAAGGGGAAGATAAACCTCTGAAATATCCCTATATGTTTCATGCTTCCAGCGTCATGTTGCTGAATAAAATCGATTTGTTGCCCTATGTGGATTTCGATCTCGGTTGTTGTTTGCAATACGCGCGACAAGTGAATCCTCATTTAACTATTTTTCCGTTATCCGTGAAGACCGGCGAAGGATTCGAAGCGTGGATTCAATGGTTAATGCAACAAAAATGATCTCGCAGCAATCTCCTCAAAAGCGAAAACGGTTGCACATCAATGGCCGTGTTCAGGGCGTTGGATTTCGTCCGTGTGTTTACCGGATTGCGATTGCACTCCAATGTACTGGATTTGTTTTTAATCACAGCTCGGGTGTTACTGTTGAAATTCAAGGCGAAGGCGTCGATCAATTTGTTGAAAAACTTCGAAAGGATTTGCCGCCGCTTGCAGTGATTGATGAGATTGTTTTAGAAGACATTGAACCAAAGAAAAACGAGGTCGGTTTTTCCATTATTCAAAGTCAAAAAAGCGAAAAAGTTGCAACGTGTATTTCTCCGGACATTTGTATTTGCAACGACTGTTTACAGGAGTTGTTCGATCCCAAAAGCCGCTTTTTCCATTATCCATTTTTAAATTGCACCAATTGCGGCCCGAGACTCACCATCATTCAAAGCCTTCCTTACGATCGTTCACAAACGTCTATGCGAACTTTTCCTTTGTGTGAATCGTGCCAAAAAGATTATTCGGATCCTCTCAACCGTCGGTACCACGCGCAACCAACTGCTTGTCCCGCATGCGGTCCAAAACTTTCCATGCCAATAGACGAAATCGTTTCCAAAATTCAAGCGGGCGAGATCGTGGCGGTGAAAGGGTTGGGTGGATATCAATTGATTTGTGACGCACACAATAAAAATGCAGTTCATCGTTTAAGACAACGGAAACAGCGTGATGCGAAGCCGTTTGCATTGATGACATTAAATGTGTCGAGCTTAGATTCTTTTGCTGAAACTTCTCCTGAAGCAGAGGAGCTATTGCAAGATAGAAGCCGGCCCATCGTGTTATTGCCTAAAAAAGTGTTCTCTCGTCATCCCCATGAAGCCGCTCTTCGTCATCCCCATGAAGCCGCTCTTCGTCATCCCCATGAAGCCGCTCTTCGTCATCCCCGCGAAAGCGGGGATCCAGAAACAACAGCAACACAGCTATTAGCACCAGACATCGCGCAAGGATTGTCGAGCTTTGGCGTCATGTTGCCGTCTACCCCGCTGCATTATTTGCTTTTCCATGGTTTGTTAGATCGTCCTAAAGGCGATCTGTGGTTCGCAGAAAAACAAGATGTTGTTTTGGTTGTAACCAGCGCAAATTTAAGCGGACAGCCGCTATTAATTGATGATCAAAAAGCAGAAAAGGAACTCGAAAACATTGCGGATGCGATCGTTTCTTACAATCGTGACATTTTGACGCGGGTGGATGATTCCGTA
This sequence comes from Gammaproteobacteria bacterium, assembly GCA_018812595.1. Taxonomy (GTDB): domain Bacteria; phylum Pseudomonadota; class Gammaproteobacteria; order UBA12402; family UBA12402; genus JAHJDF01. Next base: position 41,293 of record JAHJDF010000005.1, on the reverse strand, counting down.
GTTAATGTCGTGAACCGAAAACCATTGTTTGTGCGACGTGCCAGAGGGTATGTCCCTAATGCAATAAAATTAGCGCGTTCTTTGCCACCTGGTTTAGCGGTTGGAGGACTTTTGAAAAACACATTCTGTGTTGTACGTGGGAATGAAGCTTATGTTTCGCAATATATCGGCGATCTAGAGAACGCAGAGACGATCCAATTCTTTCAAGAGTCCTTAGAGCATTTGTTGAAATTGCTGGACGTGAAACCTGAATACATCGCGCACGATTGGCACCCCGATTTTTATTCAACACAGTGGGCACAAGCACAAGGAGTGCCGGCCATCGGAGTTCAACATCATCACGCACATTGCGCAGCAGTGATGGCAGAACATCATTTGCAAGAACCTGTCTTGGGGCTGTCACTGGATGGGTATGGCTACGGCGAACAAGGCGAATCGTGGGGCGGCGAACTTTTTTTATTAGAAGGAGCGCGCTATCAGCGGCTAGGGCATCTAAAAACGTTGGCTCAACCGGGAGGAGATATTGCGGCACGAGAACCGTGGCGGATGGCCGTGAGCGTATTGCACCAGTTGGGAAAACAAGAGGCAATTCAGCAGCGATTTCATACATTTCAATCGTTGTCTTCGGTGCTACAGATTTTGGATCGAGAGATCCATTCCCCAAGAACAAGCAGTTGTGGGCGTCTGTTTGATGCAGCAAGTGCATTGTTAGGTGTGCAAACCGTTTCGGCATACGAGGGACAAGCCGCCATGTGCTTAGAAAGTTTGGTCTTGACGCCTGTTGTTGATCGGGCGGGTTGGCGTATTACAGAGAACAACGAACTAGACCTGACGCCTTTGTTCTTGAAGTTGTTGCCTATGAATCAAAAAGAGGGCGCTGCATGTTTTCACGGCACGTTATCAGCTGCATTAGCAGATTGGGTGTCGTGCGCTTCTCAAGAGACGGGCATTAAAACTGTCGTGATGAGCGGAGGCTGTTTTTTAAATAAAGTTTTAACAGAAGACTTAACACGCTTATTAATCCAAAAAAACATTCGTACTTTTCTACCCAATCAATTACCTCCCTCCGACGGAAGCATCAGCCTCGGTCAAATTTGGATGAGTGGTATAGAGTTATAGATGGAGATGGATCGTTTCAAAGGGGTTATTGGCCTATTGATGAACTTGTTAGAGAGGAATCTCAGCGGACTGACTTGCATTGAGCTATATTTTGCGTCATACAATCGCATGTAATGAAATGAACAACATGAGCAAACAAGATGATAGAAGTACTGACGTATTTGTTTGATAGTTACTTTGATACGAATGCTTTACAAAACAATTACGAAGATCAAGCCATTGATGATATGAAAAGAGAAGTGATTGAGGCGGGGTTTCAAACGCAATCCGTTGACGAAACGTTATTGTGGTTTCGCACTTTAAAAAAACTCTTAAGACTTGTTAAAAAAATAAAGAAAGTAACGCGCGGAACTTTTCGCATATTAACAGATGAAGAACAGAAACGATTGAGTGTGGACGCACAAGAATATCTACTTTCCTTAGAGCGAATCGGAGTTTTGAATGCCGTGATGCGCGAGGTTGTGCTGGATCGTCTGATGGCGTTGGATGAAGTGTTCTTAGATGTTAAAGACGTCAAAGTGGTTGTTTTTATGGTGTTGTATTACTGTCCTTCTATGAGTAAATCTCTGCAATTGTTAGAAGACATCCTGTTTTCCGAAGATAAAAGCGTTGTACATTAGATGCTTGTCACGTCATGGTTATTGTCTATACGTCATCCATTAAATTCCTAAATTTAAAAAATGAGTAAAAAATGAGTAAAAATTTAGTCATTGTTGAATCCCCGGCAAAATCTAAAACCATTACAAAATACCTTGGTAAAGATTTCGTCGTTCTTGCTTCTTTCGGACATGTTCGAGACCTTTTGCCGAAAGAAGGTGCAGTCGAGACGCAAAATGATTTCAAAATGCATTACGAAATCATCGAAAAAAATGCAAAGCATGTGGATGAAATCATCAAGGCTTTAAAGAAGGTCGATACTTTGTATTTGGCGACTGACCCTGATCGCGAAGGGGAGGCTATTGCGTGGCATATCTATGAGATTCTGCAGGAGAAGGGGGCTTTGAAGAACAAGTCTATTTTTCGAGTAGCGTTTCATGAAATTACAAAGTCGGCGATTCAAGAAGCTATTAAAAATCCTCGTGCGATTGATATGAGTTTGGTGAATGCGCAACAAGCTCGACGTGCGTTAGATTATTTGGTTGGGTTCAATCTATCCCCATTGCTTTGGAAAAAAATTCGTGCGGGTTTGTCGGCCGGTCGTGTGCAAAGCCCTGCGTTGCGTTTGATTGCTGAGCGTGAACTTGAAATCGAAAAATTCGAAACCAAAGAATATTGGAGTGTTGTTGCTCAGTGTGAAAAAGATAGCGTGTTTGATGCCAAGTTGACGGTTTATCAAGACAAGAAAGTTGAACAATTTACGGTGGTCAATAAGAAACAGGCTGCGGATGTTAAGAAAAAATTATTAAAAGAAGCCGATGGAACGTTGACGGTTGATAAAGTTGAGAAGAAACAACGAAAACGAAATCCTGCGGCGCCTTTTATTACATCGACATTGCAACAGGAGGCTTCAAGAAAACTCGGGTTTACCACGCAACGTACGATGCGTATTGCTCAGCAATTGTATGAAGGCATCGATATTGGTGAAGGTTCTGCCGGTTTGATTACCTACATGCGTACGGATTCTGTGAATTTAGCGGATGAGGCAATTCAAGAAATACGTGGGTTTATTGCGGATCGTTTTGGAAAAGAAAATGTGCCAGCAACGGCACGGAAATACCGAAGCAAATCGAAAAATGCGCAAGAAGCGCATGAAGCCATCCGACCAACTTCAATTTTGCGAGAGCCAGAATCTATTCGTCATGCGTTGTCGAGCGATCAATTCAAGTTGTACAACTTAATTTGGAAACGAACCCTCGCGTGCCAGATGATTCATGCAACGATGAATACCGTGGCGGTTGATTTGCTTTGCGGGCAGAAAAATTATTTTCGTGCCAACGGTTCAACCATTGTGACTCCAGGGTTTATTTTGGTTTATCAAGAAAGCCTAGATGACACGAAGAAACAAGAATCGGATGAAAAAGTGCTTCCACCGTTGTCCGAAGGCGATGTGGTGGATTTGCGCGATATTCTTTGTGAGCAGCATTTTACAGAACCGCCGCCGCGTTATTCCGAAGCAAGTTTGGTGAAGGCATTAGAAGAGTATGGCATCGGTCGCCCTTCCACTTATTCCAGTATTATTTCTACGCTCATTAACCGAGAGTATGCAACGCTTGAGCAAAAGCGGTTTCATTTGACCGATTTAGGGCGCGTGGTGAATCGCTTTTTGACCGAGTACTTCACTCAATACGTGGACTATGATTTTACGGCGCACTTAGAAGACGATTTAGATGCAATTGCTCGCGGTGAAAAAGTTTGGCTGCCGTTGCTTGAAATGTTTTGGGCGCCTTTTAAAAAGAGAATTGATGAGGTCGGAGAAACTGTTCAACGAAAAGATGTGACACAAGAAGCATTAGATGAAGAGTGTCCTAAATGTGGCAAGAAATTAACGATCCGGTTGGGGCGTCGTGGGCGTTTTGTGGGGTGTTCTGGTTATCCAGATTGTGATTACACGAGAAACCTTGATGAGAATGCCAAAGAAGAGGTGAAGCCGGAGGTTGTGGAAGGAAGAAAATGTCCACAGTGCGGTTCCGATTTAATTGTTCGCACAGGAAGATATGGAAAATTTATAGCCTGTAGCGGGTATCCGAAATGTAAATACATTGAATCTCTGCAAAAGCCAGAGGATACCGGGGTGCGTTGTCCTGAATGTCATAAAGGGACGATGCTTAAACGGCGTTCTAAACGAGGGAAGATTTTTTATTCTTGTTCACGGTATCCGGATTGCAAATACGCTGTGTGGGATGAGCCGATCGAAGAAGTGTGTCCGAAATGCAGGTGGCCATTATTGACGCTGAAAACAACGAAACGTCGAGGCGCAGAAAAAGTTTGCCCCCAAAAGAATTGTGACTACGTCGAAAAGGCGTAATAAGAATCGTCATCCCCGATTCTGTCGTCATCCCCGCTTCGGTGTGGATCTGGAAAAATATATTAATTCTGGATTCCCGCCTGCGCGGGAATGACAGAGCGGATCTGGATTTCAGTAAGAAGCTAAGAATGACGATGGCGAAGTTATAGAAAAACATTGAGGAACGAACATGAAAAACAAAATTATTTATGCAGGGACCTTTGATCCCATTACGTATGGGCATGTAGACCTCATTAAAAGAGCATTAGAAATTTTTGATACGGTGGTTGTTGGCATTGCTGACAATCCAAGAAAAGCACCTTTGTTTTCTTTGCAAGAACGCGAACAGTTAGTCCGAGGTGTGTTTGCTGAAGACAACCGTGTTGCAGTGAAAGGGTTTTCTGGATTGTTAGCTGATTTTGCTAAAGAACAAGAAACAAACATTATTTTAAGAGGGTTAAGGGTTGTTTCTGATTTTGATTATGAATTTCAAATGGCGAGCGTGAATCGTTTTTTGGGAGAGATTGAAACGGTGTTTCTTACCCCTTCAGAGAATTACACCTTTGTTTCTTCTAGTTTGATTAAAGAAATTGCGATAGCAGGAGGGGATGTATCGTCTTTCGTGCCTAAGCTTGTCCAAGCTGCATTGCAACGAAAATTATAGTTGCGACGCATCAATTCCAAAATCATCCAGGATGCCAAGTAATCGTTTGGCATCTTCTGATTCACTATCTTTACAGTAGACATCCACATAGCTTTTTAGAATGTAGCGATATTGTGCGTTTGTTAGGATGGGAAGAATTTTTTTAACTTTTTCCCTGTCTTTTGGATCGTCGTAATCACAACTTTGGAAAAAGATTGCCGCGAGCACAGCGGCTTTCGATGCACGCCTTGCTTTGTTCGCGTACTTGAATGCATCAATACAGTGAATGAGCGCAATTCGTTTATCCCATTCCACCCAATTCTCATAAAAATTCATTGCTTCTTTTTCGATGATTTTTAAGTCTTGTTGTGAGTGATCGTGAAGCTCGTAAAGCAAGAGCATGGCAAGCATGATCGGAGCGGATCCTTCGGTGTTTGCCCAGGAACAATTGCCCGCAGTTTGTGGAGACAATGGCAGCGTCATCAAAGGGATTAAATCGAGCGTTTCATCAATTCCTCGCTCAATAAAAGCGGAGTGTTGGCGGGTGTACATCAATTTTTGAATCAATTGGTCTGTAAAAAGTTCAGGGTGTTTCATGACGTAGATGATCGCTGTGCCGTGCTTTTTACCAAATGCGCCGCGATCACAACGAGCAAAATAGGGGCCTAATTGCATGAAGGAAATGGCATGGCCTTGGTAAGCAACGGGGATCATTCGTAACGGATAGCTAAGTAGTTTTTGAATCGTGCTTTGATTTTGTTCTACGTTTACCAGGTAATTTTGGTAACTGATGAGCTTGCTCGCAATATGTATTGCGGTTGCGATTTTTCCAATTTGATTGAAAAGCGGGCGTAAGTTTCGAGCGGCGTAGTTGTTTTGAAAACTCAGCAACGAATGCAATGCCAACGCTACGGTGAATTCTAAATAGAAACCTTCGTAATTGATTTCGATGAAAGTGTTCGTGTTATCAACGATGTCTACTTGGCCGAGCAGCTCGAACCGATGGCCGAGTAATTTTGTGTTAATGAAATCTTGCGCGAAGTTGAGGTCTCCTTCTCGTGATCGAATGAGCTTTGTGATCGATCGATAGTTGCGTAGCAAGGGCATCACGAGGACGGGTTGTCCTGCTCTTGTATATGCATTGGGGTTTGCTTTGTGTTTGAGTAATAACTTGCACAGCTCAAGATTGTTGTTTTCAGCAGCCCAATGCAGCGCTGTTCTTCCTGTTAAATCAAATCCATTTACGTCGGCACCGGCATTTATAACGATTTGCGCTTTCTGTGTGTCGTTCACAATGGCGGTTTGAATCAGTGGTGTGTAGCCGTATTCATCGAATTTATTGAGATCAGGAGATGTTGCGAGTTGTTGCACTGCTTCGGCAGAATCGTAAATGATGGCGTCTGAAAGTGTGTGATTCATATGGTTGAAATGGTTGGTCATAAGGGGTGGAGACTCTTTTATTGTCTCCACCGCATAGATTTTCTACATGATTTCGCATGTTACGCCACAGCTTGGTATGAAGGAATCGATGAATAAAACAGGGTCATGATAAGTGATATGCGCTAGAGCAAAGTCGGTTTGCAATGGCGTGACTTGATAAGTCAAGGTATGGGCTGCTTTGTTGTATACGGGTTTCTGTAATTTATAGACCGTTGTGTGAATACCATGCTTATTGCTTGCTTCGAAGGTCGCATAATGCAACGCAGCATTCGGATTATTTTTTGCGAAACTGTCTGAATTTTTATTCCATGCGTTGATGAATTTACTGGTTGTCGTTTGTCCAACGACTCGATGAGGCCTGTCTGAAAAATAAATCACTCTGGGTGAGACTTGTTTCAGTGTTAGTTGGTACTGCCCTGTTTGTTGCATTGGCGTGAGCTCAGCGATTTTAGCTTCTTGAATGAATAGAAGTTGCAACGGTGGATTTTTAGAGGGTGACGTCGGTAGGGCTAAAGCGGTAATGCTATAAATAAAAAGTGCGAGAGTGGTTAGAGAGCGTTTGAATATGTACATATGTAAATTCCTTTTAAGGTGGTGTTGAAAATTCCCTGAAAAGTTTACGACACATTTTTAAATGTGTGAAAAGTAATGCTGAGATTTTTATCGTTGGTTGGTGATTGGCAAAAAGGCATTTTCATTACTATATTTTTGAAGATTTAATTAGAGAAACAAAAGAGGGTCTTATGTTTAAAAGAAGAAGAATAAAAGATGAGCGAGAACAATTTGTTTCTTTGCCAGCATGGTGCAAATTGTTAAGCGAAGTGGATGTGGACATGGATGAACTAAAGGTTATTCCGTTTCAAAAAGGAGAACATCTTTTTACCGGAGCTGTTGCTTCGTGTTTAGTGTTTGTTTTGGATTTTGAGGTGCAGGTAAGCAAAGAGTGGAAGCGTTATATTGCTCTATTTCACTCGGGCATGGATCGTTTGATTGACAGCGCAGAAGACGATAGTGAGATTTCAGAATCAGAATCAGAATCAGAAACAGAATCAGAAACAGATGAGGATTCGGATTTGGAAACAGAGTCGGAGTTAGAAGAAGTTGAGGAAGGTCAAAATTATGAAGAGCAGCAAGCGCATCTGCGTATTTTCTTGACCGAAAGCTTGAAGCGAATTGGTTCTCTCAATTTAAAAGAGATAGAAGTGGTGCGTTTAAATGCTTTAAGCGTGTATGGAGGCCAACGACCAGATGACAACACGGAAGATGAACGGGTAGAAGAATATAAGGGTTTATTTAGATTGTTGCGTGATGACGTGTTTCGTAAAAGTTTTTATGACTTTTTGAGTCGAGGGGAAAGAGATGATTTATCGCTTTCTATCGAAGATAAGCCGCTCACTTTGCAACTGTCTCCTTACCTTAGTGTTTTTGATAGTGAAGAGCTTGGGATAACCGTAACTGTTGAAGTCGAAAATGATTCTGTGAGCACTAAGATTTATGAAGAGGCTGATGAGGTTGGGGTTTTCTTCCCACCCATCAATGCGACTGATTTGGTAAACGTGGTTTTGGAAAGTTCAGAAAAATTGCTACGAGAACAGGAAGAACGGTTGGCACAAAGAAGACTCAATACTGGGTATAGAAAAAGAATCCCTCGTTAGGGATGGCGATGCTGCAAATTGCAGAGCTATGTTTTTCACATCTTGTGTTAAGAGCGTACGAGCACTGGGAGAGGGGTATGAACTTTTTTAGCTTCAGCTAACAACCTCAATTCTGGGGGGGCCAGTTCCGGATATTGTTGTAACACTGTTTTCCAGTGAGAGTTATTTTTTATCCACTTAGATAATGCGGGGTCATTGCAGCCGACTGGAAGCTGGCTCAACCAAGGATGTTCTTTTATTTGCGACATTTCTTCTGCGGGCGCTTCATTTCCTTCAGGCGTTTGTTCTTCTGGCATTCGTTGGCCTAATACACCGGCTTTAGAGGCTTCGTGACCGGCTGAGATGAGCATTTGTAGGCTTTGTCTTTTTTCTAATTGTTTCTTGTGCTCTATTTTAGAAATTGGGCGCGTTCGATCGCTTTTTTTGCGCTTTATTTCAGAAATTGAAGATTTTGGATTGTTCATAACAACTTGTTTTTATTGATGAAGATGGAATAAGGATAGCACAAGGAATGGAGAGTGAAGGAGAAAGAAAAGGGCGATTGTTCGCCCTTTTGAATTACTTGATCTTTCCTTCTTCAAAAAGGACATGCATTCCGAATTTTTCTGTTTCAGGATTCCACGCACGCGGGTCGAAATACTTCTTTTTGAATTTTTCTTTCATGTTGGTTTTATTTTTCGTAGTTGTTTTGAAATAGCCGGTTTTTTTACCGTCTTTCTTAACACCCGTTGAATTCATTCGAATTTTTTCGCGGACTGCCATGATTTACGCCCCTTCTTTTTCTTGCATATCAAATAGAACAGCTTCCAAGCCCTTTTTATCGATTGTCTTCATTCCTTTCTTGCTGACACGCAATTTTATAAAGCGTTGTTCGCTTTCAAGCCAAAAGCGATGGGTATGCAAATTAGGGTTAAATTTGCGTCTTGTTTTGTGATGGGAGTGAGAAACGTTGTTACCACTCATCACGTGTTTGCCGGTAACAATACAAATGCGAGGCATGATGAACTCCAAAACGTTATGGCCTATTTAGACCGGGCAAAAAAGGGCGCTCTTATAGCAAATCCCCCATTTTCGAGCAAGTGAAATGTTTTGCTGATAGGGGATCTAAGGGGGAGAACTCTGTAAAGGAGGTATTTTTATAGAAAACTTAGGAGGTGCTGCAACCCCTTCTGTTGGAATCGTGTGCTATGGTATTTGATAGGTTGTTCTAAAGATTATGAGAATAAAAAATGACCAATCCACAGCTTTATCCCTCAGTTTTTGATCTTCAATTTCAATGTATCAACGCGTTGTATCAGCAATTGCGGCTTTTTTTTCGGTTGTTTCCTTCTGAGACTTTTGAGTGCATTGAAAGCACAAGAAGGGCGCTTAAAGCTTGGGGCACCATACAAAAAATAAAGTTAGAGACATTGCAAGAGATGTCAGAGGTCATAAATAGACTGTATTCCGTTTTAGAAAATTGTTTACAACAATGTTCCGAACTAGATAGCTCGATTTCTTTTGAAGATTATCGGAAAGCGCTAAACCGTTATAAGGATGACTTTAGTCGGCTCAACGATGATGCGTTTCTAATGGTATACAAAACAAATGAAGGAACCCGAGAAGCATTTCAAAAAAAGGGGGAAACATTAACGACATCACTTAAAGAACCTGTCGATACTTTTTCTCAAAAGCATAGGACGATTCCCTCCAATTTGTTTCGTGCTATTCAGCGATATGTGTTTCTGGAGAGTTGGTTCAGGGGATTGAATCAATTTCGAGTTGAAGAAGAACAAACCTTTGCGTATTCAAGGCGAGTGCAGGAGCTTTTTTCAAATAGGGAGGCTTTCTATCGTTTTTCCTATTTGCCGCTTCATCGTATTTTGGATCTATTGCTTCAATTGCTTGAATCATCAGACCTAGCAGAACCGTCTACTGATTTATCGTCTTTTCTTAAAGCACGGTCTGAAGAACTTGTTTCATTCATTGATGAAAAAGAATTTGCCATCTCTAATTCCGGTCGTTGGTACAACAATCTCGGTGCAGGATTTATCTCCCTTTCCTCTAAGGTTTCAGATTTATCTATCTTCAGAGAAGTTCTTGATTTGCAATTTCCTGAATTGCCCAATGGGTTAAAGCTCTCGTTTAGCGGAGGCAGTGCGGCGTTTTTTTGGGTAATGCAATGTTGGTTAGGAATGCCCGTGCTTCGAAATCTAGCAATTGAATTAGGGACTCGATGGGCGCAAAAAACGTTGTCCTCTTCTCTTATGGGGGATATTTGTGAAGATTGTGGGGTATCAAGAGACACGGCTTTTAATTACCTAGAACCGGTTGCGCATGGTGCGATTGATTTCGGGTCTCAGTGTCTTTCTTGCTATTCTTATTTTTCTTCTCTGACGCTTTCTATGATGGAATATGCCCTCTTAACTTTATTGCTTTCAAAAGGCATACACAAAGTAGTAGGAAAAATGCATCGATCTATCCATGAATCGAGGCCGTTTGCTTCTAATCGGTTATTACGGACTGTTTTATATTTAAGCACCGTTTTAACTTCTCCAAAAATTAGTCCGTGGCTTTTGTCCAAATTCCTTAAAGGGCGATCTGAGCCAAATGAGGATCAAGTTATATTTCCTTGGTTAGAAGATGGGGTTCTTCACCCCCACGGTTCGAAGCCAAGATGACGCAATAAAACCTTATTTCTGCAAACGTCTAAAATAGATACATACTGAAGTGCATCGAATAAAGAGAAGAACAGGAGGTTCAAATGTTATCTGAAGCTGTTGAATCTGTTATCCGCAATGTGATGCAAGTTTTTTTGCCGAAAAGTAAGCTGGGTCACAGGATGTTGGCGATTGATTGTCAGATTGTATTTGTAGTAAACACCGCAAGTCTTGTGCTGATTGGTTTTATGTTTGCATTTGGATTAAGGCTGATGTTGCCAATTGCATTATTAGTTGCTGCTGCTCAATTTGTGGGTTTTGAGGCCTGCTATCTCTTGGTGAATGCGAATCGACATCGTTCCTCTTTGAAAGACAAAATAAATTCTGAAATAGCTGACGGAATAGATAAGGCCACATATTTCATTCTTGATTCCTGTCGTCCGTGCACATATCCAAAAATACTTAAATCAGGGTTGAAGGCGGTAATGGAAGTTCCTGTATTGGAAGGCAAAGGATTAAAAAAGAATATTGAGAGGAAGAGTAACCCCGTAAAAGTAGCGTATACCGTTGGGTATGCATTAGTTGCGCCTATCGCATGTTTGACAAAATGCCCAGCGACCTTTTTCCGGAAAACAGGTCAAAACTTGAAAGAGAGATATCAATCGGTCTTGGCAAGAGCGAGATACACTCCCGTTAGATGATGATAGAAACGATATAGCCCTCCTCTGAAATACAACATTACTTTTAACAATTTTTTATCATTTTGACTCGATACTGATTTTCCAGACTTTTTCTGCGTATTCATAAATTCTGTCTATACTGAATTTTATCAAGAAAAAGAAAAATGGGAGGGTGAACAAATGTTGGAGAGCGAACGAATTTTTGACAGTGTTGTGCGCAATGTGATGCAAATTTTGTTGCCGAAAAATGACCGAAACCATCGAGCAGGATCCATTGGTTTTCAGGCGATGCTTGGATCCATCGTAACTTTCGCATTAGTTTGTGATGTGGTGGCTTGTTTTGTTTCCGGATCATTGCTTTTAGGCACTGGTGTATTTGCAGGCGTTACGTTGCTAGCTACGGCATGTGAGCTTGGTTATCTCTGTCTAAATGTGCATCGTCATCATTCTGCGTTAGCAAACAAAATCAGGGATAGAGAGTCAGATTCAATAGACAGAGGCACATATTTCTTTCTGAATTGCTGCTTTCAGTTGGAAAATTTTGCCACTTACCCTAAGTTGGTTAAAACAGCCATACAGACAGCAATAGAAGCCCCAATATCGGAATACAAAGATCTTAAGCAGGCTGTTCAAAGCGAAGAAAGCAAGCGTTCAAAAATAGGGCACACGGCCCTATTTTTATTAGCCGCGCCTCTTGGTTTCTGCGGAACATGTCCGGTGTCATTTTTTAAGAAAGCAAAGGAAAAAGTGCAAGAGAGATATAGCTCAGTAGTAACAAGAGCTGGATACACTCCCGTCCGCTAGCGCAGGGCTCCCTCATTAAAATTCACATACCACATACATCTAAAAACAAACACTGACGTCATCCCCGCCCAGACCAACGTCATCCCCGCCCAGACCAACGTCATCCCCGCCCAGACCAACGTCATCCCCGCCCAGACCAACGTCATCCCCGCGAAGGCGGGGATCCAAGTCTCATTCATTTTCTGGATTCCCGCCGAAGCTAAGAATGATGTTCTTTGCGCGTTATTACTAGAAGGTTGGTTTCCCTGGATTCCCGCCTACGCGGGAATGACGTTCCTTGAGCGTTATTACTAGAAGGTTGGTTTCCCTGGATTCCCGCCAAAGCTAAGAATGACGATGAAGTGGATTTTTAGCAAGCAGCTAAGCCCATCCGAACTCTGCTAATGAGAAACAGCCTTGTTCACCGATGACCATGTGATCGAGTGTTTTGATTTCTACGATTTCCAAAGCTTTCTTTAATACCTTCGTGATTTCTCGATCTGCGTCACTGGGGGTTGGATCGCCTGATGTGTGGTTGTGTACGAAAATAACGGCGGCAGCGTTTTGTTCTAATGCAGATTTCACGATTTCACGCGGATAGATGTCGGCTCGGTTAATGCTTCCAAAAAAAAGCTCTTTAAATCCGATCACTCGGTTTTTGTTGTTTAGGTAAATACATGCGAACACCTCTCTTTTGTGATTTCGAAAATGTGAGATCAGAAATTTTTTAACACTCCGAGGATTTGTTAACACTTCTTGATTCGTGGAATCTTCATAAAGGTAACGTTTGCTGATTTCTAATGCGGCTTGTAGTTGTGCATATTTTGCGATACCCAAGCCGGGGATCCGGCAAAAATCTTTAAATTCTGCTTTAAGCAATGCTTTAAAGCTGCCGAATTGCAGAATGAGTTCTCGCGCCAAATCGACAGCAGTTTTTCCTTGCAACCCTGATCGAATAAAGATCGCCAATAACTCTGTATCGGATAGTTGCTGAGCTCCTTGCTCGAGCAATTTTTCTCGAGGGCGTTCATGTATTGGCCAAGATTTAATGGACATGTTTGTTCTCCAAATGGGATGGAACCGTAGAGACGCGATAAATCACGTCTCTACGCTTGTGTGTGAACAACGAGTCGATATGATTCGCGACTTTATCAGGCGGATAACTTCTTTTAATGCGTAAAATACAACTGAAAATCCTTGATCCACGAGTCGGAAAAGACTTTCCACTTCCTCAATATGCAACAGAAGGCTCTGCCGGTTTAGATCTAAGAGCTTGTTTGGATTCTCCCTTATTGTTGCGTCCAAACGAGACACAACTAATTCCAACAGGCCTCGCTATTTACCTCGCTGATTCAAATTACGCTGCGACTATTCTGCCTCGTTCGGGGTTAGGGCATCGTCACGGGATCGTCTTAGGGAATCTTGTTGGTTTGGTGGATTCCGATTATCAAGGGCAAGTGCTGATTTCGTGTTGGAACCGAGGGAGTGAAGATTTCACGATCCATCACGGGGACCGTATTGCTCAGATGGTTATTGTCCCTGTTGTTCAAGTTGATTTTGATGTTGTGGAAGTATTTGAGAACACGGATCGCGGTGCGAAAGGATTTGGTAGTTCAGGAAAATCGTAACTCAATGGAGACAAACAACATGTTCGTTAATCCCGATATTTTTAGAGCGTATGACATTCGTGGTGTTGCGGATAAAGATCTAACAGAAGACGTCGTGCGATTGATTGGTCAATCCATTGGGAGTGAAGCAATCGATCGAAATCAGCACAGTATTATTGTGGCGCGAGACGGTCGTTTGTCCGGTGAAAAATTGTTGCATGCTTTGTGCGAGGGGATTCAAGCCAGTGGATGTGATGTGATTCATCTAGGCGCTGTTCCAACACCGCTTCTTTATTTCGCGACGAATGTGTTGGAGTGCACGTCTGGGGTGATGTTGACAGGAAGTCACAATCCGCCAGAAGACAACGGCATTAAGACGGTCATTGATCATGTCACCTTGGCGGGTGATGACATCCAAAAATTGTATCAACGAATTCTCAATAAAGACCTACATACAGGACAGGGCTCCTTGAAGCATGAAGAAATTCTCGAGCGTTACATCGGTCGTGTGACGAGCGATGTGGCATTAAAACGCCCGCTAAAGATTGTGATTGATTGCGGAAACGGTATTGGTGGTGTCGTTGCCCCACAATTATTTAAGCGTTTGGGGTGCGAGGTGATTGAGTTGTTTTGTGAGGTGGACGGACATTTTCCGAACCATCAAGCGGATCCTACGCAGCCGAAGAATGTGCAAGACCTTATTGCTGCGGTGCAAGAGCATCATGCCGATCTTGGTCTAGGTTTTGATGGGGACGCGGATCGTGTGGGTGTGATTACAAATACAGGTCGTATTGTTTGGCCGGATCGTGTGTTGATGTTGTTTGCTATCGATGTGTTATCTCGTGTGCCGGGTGCTGAAATTATTTATGACGTGAAATGCACACGATACCTTAAATCACTGATTGAAAAGCATGGTGGAAAACCAATTATGTGGAAGACCGGGCATTCTTTCATCAAAGCAAAAATGCGGGAGACGGGGGCTGCTTTAGCGGGAGAGATGAGTGGACATATGTTTTTTAAAGAACGTTGGTATGGTTTTGATGACGGTATTTATTCAGGTGCACGTTTTCTAGAAATCGTTTCGAAACAAAAATTATCCACAGAAGATTTGTTTCATACGTTGCCGAACAGCGTGAACACACCGGAATTGAAAGTTGAGGTTAAAGAATCTGAAAAGTTTGCGTTGATGGAAAAGTTTGAAAAAGAAATGCATTTTGAAGGCGCCGAGATGAATTTTATCGATGGGGTGAGGGTCGAGTTCAAAGATGGATGGGGATTGGTTCGTGCTTCCAATACAACGTCGTATTTGATTATGCGTTTTGAAGCAAACGATGAAAAAGGGCTGAAGCGGATTCAACATCTGTTTGCTAAGGAAATGTTGCGGTTGGATCCTGGTTTGCAATTGCCGTTTGACCGAGGTTAGGGGGATCCGTAGAATCCGCGCCCTTGTCTTTTTCGGGCGATTAGCTCAGCGGGAGAGCACTGCCTTCACACGGCAGGGGTCAGTGGTTCGATCCCACTATCGCCCACCAAGTGCCAGACGGCCATTAGCACGGCATCTTCAAGCGAAAAATTTCTTTTTAAATGCTCACGTACGTCTATGTACGCTGCGCTTTAAAAAGAAATTTTTCGCTTGAATCTACCGCACTACTGGCCGTCCTTGAGATCTTTGTGTAATTCTTTTGTTGTCATTCTTGAACGGTCGTCATCCCCGCTTTCGCGGGGGGATGACGAAGGAAAAATTTTCGCGGGGGGATGACGAAGGAAAAGCTTTGAACGGTGTCATCCCCGCGTAGGCGGGGATCCAGAGGATTTTTGTGTAAAACTGGATCCCCGCTTTCGCGGGGATGACGAAGGAAAAATTTCCGCGGGGGGATGACGAAGGAAAAATTTCCGCGGGGGGATGACGGAGGAAAAATTTCCGGGGGGATGACGGAGGCGCTTTTTCACTTTTTTTGGAATGACAGTGTTGTTGCTGCGGACTTAAGTGTTTAAAGAGGAATCGTATGCGTACTTATATTTTGAAAGGATTTTTACCCTGGATTTTGTTTTTTGCGTTTGTGGATGGAACCGTTGTTGGGTTGGGGGTCGGTATTTTTGCGGCATTGATCGGCTTGGCTCTCTTTAATCGTAAGGCGTTAAAGAAAAAATTTATTTTGGATTGGGCGGGAATGCTCTTCTTTGTCGCATTGCTCGTTCTGGGAGTGGGCTTCCAATTTTCTTTTGTGACTCGTTATGGCCTCTTTCTCGCGAATGTTGTTCTCACAGCGGTGTGCTACGGAACACTGATCATCAATATTCCTTTTACGTTGCAATATGCGCGCGAAGAATTACCCGAACATTATCGAAAGAATCCTATTTTAATAGGGGTCAATCGCTGGCTGACTTTTTTCTGGGGTACCTGCTTTCTTGTCTCGAGTATTTCTACCGCCCTCTATTATTTTGGTGGGCAGCCTAATCTGTTGTGGATGATCAAAATTATTCCAACGGCGATGTTGGTGCTGGCGATTCTTTTAACCATTGTATTTCCTGATCTTTATAAGGCACGCAGGATGCGTAAAGGCGGGGTGTCTTCCATTGCGGGGATTTCCGAAGTGAAAAAGGTTGCTCTTGGAAATGTCACGATTGGCTATCGTACATTGGGGAAGGGGCCGTTACTGATTTTGTTAAATGGCTCTCATATGAATATGCATCATTGGTCGCCAGAATTTTTGAAACGGTTGAGTGCGTATTATCAAGTGTTGATTTTTGATTATCCGGGGATTGGTCACTCTTCTTATGAAAACATGCCGTTCACAGCAGAGAAAATTGCAACTTGTCTGAAGCGATTTATTGAAAAACTAAACTTAACGCCGTTTGTGATGGTGGGTTATTCCATGGGCGGAAAAATAGCGCAAGTGTTTGCGAATCATTATCCAAAGCATTTGCGGGCATTGGTATTAATCGGCACGGATTTTGGAGGCCCAAAGATCATCCAATGTGGAGAACACGCAAGAGAAGTTGTTACGAGCATTGGAGAGGATGTGACGGAGTTACAAGCTTATTTACCGTTGTTTTTTCCAGAGTCTGTTTTGCCGCGAGTAGAACATAAGATGGAGCAAATCGTGTTATCTGCCAGTTTAGAAGGGGCCCCTTCCAAAGAGATGCTTGAAAAAGAAGGTGAATTGAGTGCTCGTTTTTCTGCAGATGATTCCAATCGCAAAGCGTTAAATCATCTTTTGGTGCCTACGTTGATTGTGTCTGGAGCTCTTGATGAGTTGATCCCAACAGAAAATGCATCATTGTTGAGTGAGACTATTTCTGGTGCGCATTTGATGGAGTATCCGGATGCAGGGCATGGGGTGGTTTATCAATATCCTCTTGAAGTTGCGGATTACATTCATAACTTTCTATCCACCATGCAGCAGTATTGATTATGGATAACATCGATTCACCGCTTCGTCTTATTCGCAGTTATGTCAAAAGAGAAGGTCGCTTCACCCCTGCTCAACGGAAAGCCATTGAATCGTTTTGGTCTGTGTATGGCTTAGAGCTTGACGGAGGTCTGTTGGATTTTCAAAGGGATTTCAAAAACTTCTCTAAAATCGTTTTAGAGATCGGTTTTGGTAACGGCGAGACATTGTTTGAGATGGCAACGCAAGCTCCAAAGGACTTGTTTATAGGCGTTGAAGTGTATCGTTCAGGCGTTGGTCGTTTGTTAAAAAAAGCCTTTGAACAGCAGTTGAAAAATTTACGCGTTTTTAATGCAGATGCGCTCGATGTGTTGGCGCAATGTATTCCGGAGCATTCGCTAGATCGTGTGCAGATTTTTTTCCCTGATCCTTGGCGAAAGAAACGGCACCACAAACGACGCTTAATTAAAAAGGATTTTCTGTTGTTGTTAAGCCGAAAGCTAAAACGCGGCGGCATTTTGCATATCGCAACCGATTGGGAAAATTACGCGGAACAAATTAGAGCGTTGTTAGAACAGATGTCGGAGTTTCATGAGTTGACGGACAGCAAAGAAGCAATGCTTCGTCCCAGAACAAAATTTGAAAAACGCGGCGAAAAATTAGGACACAGCATCCACGATTTCGTGTTTGCAAAATCGTAGAAACTCCGTCGTCATTCCCGCGAAAGCTAAGGATCCAGATTTAATATATTTTTCTGGATCCTTAGCTTTCGCGGGGATGACGATTGAACGCTTTCGCGGAAATGACGACAGTAATAGGCGGAGATGACGTGTAGAGCTGCGATTCATCGCAGCTTTAGCGATAAACAATTACGGAGTAAAAAATGAAAGGCATTGATTGAGAAATTGACCGCCTTTTGGCGTTGTTTTTAAGGTCTTTGAAAAATCTTCGATGTAGTTTTCATGATGCGCTAGCGTCAAAGCATCTTGAATGTTTGTAATATGTATTCCTGTTCTTTCTGGGAATAAATCTGTGGGTACTCCGTTGGTTAAGCGTAAAGCGTTCATCATGAATTCAAGCGGGATGAATTCTCGAGTCACGATGCTTTTTCCTTTATAAAAATTTTGATCGATTGAGTGATGCCTCGATAGATGACCAATGTATTCCTCTGGACGTCTAATTTTTGCGTAACGCAAGATTCCGTGATTATCGTTGCAATGTGCAAGCTCGTTTGCGAAGAGTTGCCTAAAAGATGGTGTGGATAATGTGATTTTTCCATGCGCACCAGCGCCGATGCCGAGATAGTCACCAAACGTCCAATAGTTCAAGTTGTGTTTGCATTCTTGCCCGGGCAAGCAATAAGCAGAAACTTCATAACGGCGATAGCCCTGTTCGCTGAGCAATTTTCTTCCGACTTTTTGAATCTGAATTAACGTGTCTTCATCCGGTAAGAGCGGTTTATGCGTATAAAAATAGGTGTCCGGTTCTATCGTTAATTCGTACCAAGAAAGATGAGGAGGGCAAAAAGAAAACGCAGTTTGTAAATCATAGATTGCATTTTCAACACTTTGTCCGGGCAATCCGTGCATTAAATCCAAATTGAAATTATAGAATTCAGCCTGATGAATCATTTCAATGGCTTGTTTCGCTTGTTCAGCCGAATGCACTCTTTTTAGAGTTTTAAGAAAAGAGTCTTGAAAGCTTTGTACCCCAAGAGAAATGCGATTAATGCCCGCTTTTCTTAACGCTAATAATTTTTCTAAATCAAATGTGGCGGGGTTTGCCTCAATAGTAATTTCTATCTCTTCAGCAAAGGGCAATCGTTTATAAATTTCATTAAGTAATTTTTCGATGGTTTGTGGCGAAAATAACGTAGGGGTACCGCCACCGATGTAAATACTTTGTACGAATCGACTTTGCATATAAGGAAGATCGTGCCGAAAATCTTCAAGCAGCGCTTGGAGATAAGCATCTTCTAATAGTTCGTTGTCCATGCGATAAGAGTTGAAATCACAATAAGGGCATTTTTGGATGCACCAGGGGCAATGAACATAAATGGAAAGAGGTATCCGTACCTTTTGAACTGTATTCATCTTCTTTATTCCATTAATTTCAGCTCGTTTTTACATCTTACCGGGTGACAAATGAGTTCGCAGCTTCTTTTATATACGTTTTTTAGGTGTGACGCATAGTTATCAAACAATGCTCTTTATATTATTGTGAACCTCTTTTGTTTTAACAGAAGGAATCAGAACGATGATTCAAACTCAATGGGTAAAGCAGCTTCAACAATTAGGAATTAAAAATGAGATCGTGTTGTCTGCGATTAATACAGTGCCTTGGCAGGCTTTTTATGAGCCGGAGACATTTGATGCAGATATAGAACTGCCAGTCGATATGGGCGATGTGTTGTCTCATATCTATCAAGTTGCTGTGAAATTACAGCCTTTGTTTGATGAGAAAGCGGACCTTTTGCCAAAAAAGATTTTAGAAATTGGCACAGGACGAGGATATCAAACAGCTGTTATAGCTGAGGTTGTTGAGCACGTTTACAGCATCGAACGCAACCGTTCGCGCTTGAGTGATGTGGAAAAACGATTTTTAGAATGGGAAGTTAAAAAGGTTAGTTTGAAATATGCCGATGGGTTTTTAGGTTGGCCTGAGTTTTCGCCGTATGACGGCATTGTTGTGAATGCTTAT
Organism: Gammaproteobacteria bacterium; assembly: GCA_018812595.1. GTDB lineage: Bacteria > Pseudomonadota > Gammaproteobacteria > UBA12402 > UBA12402 > JAHJDF01. The sequence continues at coordinate 21,691 of JAHJDF010000005.1, read as the reverse complement.
GTGGAAACAATTCCGGAGACATTCATAGAGCAGTTAAAAGAAGGGGCAAAGATGATTGTTCCGATGGGAAATGAGGAGAATCAGATTTTGTATCTGGTGACCAAACAAGGAAAGAAAGTAACAAAAACAATGATGGGCGTTGTGCATGAACCGCCTTTTGTAAGAGGAACCGAGTGATGAAAGAGCCGAGCATTGAAACGGAAAGACTGCTTTTGCGTATGCCTCAACGTATAGACATCCAAGAAGTTGTGGAAAAAATAAATGACAAAGAAATTGCAGAGAATACATCAACCATTCCGTACCCTTATGACGCATCCGATGCAGAAATATGGTTGGAAAAAAGTAAAAAACTTTATGAAGCAGGCGAGGGTGTCAATTTTGTCATCACATTAAAAAACAGTGGAGAAATTGTGGGGGGAACAGGACTGAAGATTGAGAAAGAGCACCAACATGCAGAGTTAGGGTATTGGATAGCCAAAGCCTATAGAGGGCAGGGAATCTGCACAGAAGCGGCTAAGGGGCTCATTCAATACGGTTTCAAAGAATTGAAGTTACATCGCATCATTGCGCAACACTTTAGTCGCAATCCGGGCTCTGGTCGGGTGATGTTAAAAATTGGCATGCGACACGAAGGATCTTTCAGGGAACATTTTTTGAAAAATGGCCAATTCGAAGACGCTGAATTTTACAGCATCTTAGCCAGCGATCTGTAACCACTCTGTTCCCTCGTCATTTCCGCGAAAGCTAAGGATCCAGAATTTATATATATCCTGGATTCCCGCCTACGCGGGAATGACGATAGCCTGATCGCGGGAATGACGGCAGAACTGGATTCCAGTAAGCAGCTAGGAATGACGAGAGAAACATTTATTGTTCCCAGGGGTAATGCGCGGATATTTTTGTTCCATTCAACTTTACTAAACAACCGCCTTCCAGCCGATAACCCTTGTTTTTTAAATAGGCGCAATACCAACGCATTGCAGGGTGATAGTCTTTAGAAATTGGTAAAAACCGGACTTTTTGGTTGTGCTGATCCAATAGCGTAGTGCCTTCAATGTAGGCCTTTGATAAAGGCATCTTGTATTGACGCATGAGATAAGTCACTACAACTTCGGATGTACGATCTTGGCCATTCAAACAGTGCACATAAACAATGACCGGCACTTTATGTTTTGTGTTCATCCAATGGTGAATGTGTTCAATCAAATCTTGAATAGGTTTTGTTTCATTCCCCGTTGATTTTAGTGCTTGTATCACTGTAGAAAGATTTTGATTCGTTGATGTGATCTTTGAATAAGTTTTCTCTACTGGCCACGACAAGAAACGTCCCGTTATTTGTTTGTCAGTGGTTGGAACAAAAAACGCCGTTTGATTGAATGCCGGGCTTATAACATCCGCTATAGGATTTGTTGCACCGAAATTTTGACCTTCTTTTCTAACAATGATGTCTTCTCCATAAGGGTTTCTTGACAGGATGCTAATGTCGATGAGCTCAAAGGATTTTGGAAACGTTGCGTTTGGTGCTTGTTGATGGAATTTCTTTTGCATGGCAGAAAAAAGGCCTTTGAAATCAACCTGCTGATGAAAGCCTTTCGTAAAAGGATTGTTTCCTCTGAAAAACAAATTTCCTCCTTTAGAAGCTTGATAGTCCACTAGATAAACTCGATCGGGGTTAAGCGGCGCAAAGTGAGAGGACTGAACTTTTGGGTGCTGTAAAAGAGGCTTTTTAATGATGAGTTGGTTATTAGAGTTGTTTTGCAAAAAGCTGCATCGATCTCCTTCGAACGATTGAGGCATCCACGTCGCATTTTTCAGAAAAGTGATGTGACATGTATTTTCAATCATGCCGTCCGCTGTTTTTGCTCGAGAAAAAAGGATGCCTTCTGAATACAAACTTGTTGAAAAATGCTTTTCTCTGGATGCATTGGTGGAAGATATTTTGATGGGCTTCGTATTGTTGATGTGCAAAATCCCCTCGATTTGTGGCGCAACTTTTAAGACATAAGATGCTGCATACAGCGATGGGAGGCACAGAAAAAATATCAATGTAGTAAAGATTCGTTTCATTATTTTCTCCTTTATAAAAATATCGTATTGCATATCTTGAACTCTTATGTCGTCTCGTCATCCCCGCGTAGGCGGGGATCCAGAATTTATATATGTCCTGGATTCCCGCCTACGCGGGAATGACGGAACGGACCTGGATTCCCGAAAGCAGCCAGGAATAACACTAGAAACCTACGACAAAACCTTCTGAACAATTTCGAATAAATCAGCAGATAAATCTTTCGTTGCTTTTAATCGTTTCAACTGAGCTTTCATCAATTGTTGTCGAGTGTTGTCATAACGCTTCCAATGCGTAAAAGGTTGCATGATGCGCGCAGCCACTTGTGGATTAAAGGCATTCAATCGAATGATTTGATCCATAATAAGCTCATACCCTTTCCCAGAAATATCATGGAAATGCAAAGGATTTTGTGCAGCAAATACACGTAATAGCGAATAAACCCGATTTGGATTTTTGATATTAAATGCTTCATGCGTCAGCAACTGTTGCATGTGCCAAATTGTGTCGGGCAATGTTGATCGCGCCTGAACAGCGAGCCATTTATCGATGACCAAAGGATCGTGTTTCCAACGAACGTAAAATTCATTGATAGCTTTTGGCCGTTGCTCGCAATCGGTATCGGCAAGCAACGTGAGTGCTGCCAGTTGATCTGTCATGTTGTTCGCTGTCATGAATTGCTCTATGCACATTTGGCAGATATCGCGATCATTACAGTGCATCAAATAAGAAAGGCACGTGTTTTTTAGTCGACGTTTTCCAACATCTGTCACGTTGAAATCGTAAGCCTTTGTTTGGCAGGCGGCATATTGTTTTAGCAACAGATCCTTTAATGCGTTGCCGATAGTCTTTGAAGCGAATTGTCGTGCTTGATGAATGGCGCCCACATCAATGACATCCATAAACTCAGCTAAATAAATTTCTGAAGGGAGTGTCAACATCAGACTCGTGAAGGCCAAGTCTTTTAAGTTTTCAGACAATAACTTTTTAACGAGATCAATAAATGTTGTATCCAATTCCAAGTGCTTTTTGTGCTGTATATCGTCAACGAGTGCCAACAAGATTTTCTTGGCATATATCTGCATCGCTTCCCAACGCGCAAATGCATCGTCGTCGTGCGAAATCAAAAAGCGAAGTTCTTCATCCGTATAGTCATAGTGCAAATGAACAGGTGCAGAAAATCCTCTCAACAAGGATGGAATGGGCTGTTCTTTAATCTGTTCGAAAACAAATGTTTTTTCTGCTTCAGTGATCACGAGCCCTTGGCTATTTGGCAGTGCATCTTGTTGATCTATGTTCAAAGCCATTTTCTTTCCCGTTCGATCAAACAACGCGAATGCGACAGGAATAGGCATTGGCAATTTATTGGGTTGTTGCGGCGTAGGTGGAATGTCTTGCTTGACGGTGAGGGCATATGTTTTTTGTTTCGCGTCGTATTGTGTTTGAAGCGAAAGCGTTGGAGTGCCTGCTTGACTGTACCAAAGCAAGAATTGTGAAAGATCCACATCGTTTGCTTCTTGCATCGCTTGCACGAAGTCATCACACGTCACCGCTTGTCCGTCGTATTTTTCGAAATAATGATCGGTGCCGCGTCGGAACGCTTTTTCCCCTAACAACGTTTGTAACATGCGAACAACTTCCGCTCCTTTTTCATACACGGTCATGGTGTAGAAGTTATTCATCTCGATATAAGAGTCTGGTCGAATAGGGTGAGCCATAGGGCCTGCATCTTCAGGAAACTGAAGGGCACGCAAGAGCAGCACAGCATCGATGCGTTTTACGGCAGGCGAACCAATTGCTTCGGCGAACGATTGTTCTCGGAACACCGTAAAGCCCTCTTTTAAACAGAGTTGAAACCAGTCTCGACAAGTGACGCGATCGCCGGACCAGTTGTGAAAATATTCATGTCCTACAACGCGGTCGACGTTTTCGTAATCGACATCGGTTGCGGTTTTGGGGCAGACCAAAATGTATTTGTCGTTAAAAATGTTTAAGCCTTTGTTTTCCATGGCGCCCATATTGAAATCAGAGATTGCGACGATCATGAAAATATCGAGGTCGTATTCGCGGTCGAAAGCTTCCTCATCCCATTTCATTGCTTTTTTAATCGCTTCCATGGCATAGCGGCAGCGTTCACGTTTTCCTTTTTCACAGAAGATGCGCAAGGTGACAGTGCGACCCGAGCGAGTGACGAAATAATCTTCGAGGTCGTCTAAATCACCTGCCACCATGGCGAATAAATAACTGGGTTTTGGAAACGGGTCTTCCCAAGTCATGAAATGCAATCCGTCAGAAAGCTCACCAGAATCGATTAGATTGCCGTTGGACAGAAGTACGGGATATTTCTTTTGATCCGCAATGATGGTGGTTGTAAAGCGAGCAAGCACATCAGGGCGATCGAGGTAATAGGTGATCTTTCGAAACCCTTCCGGTTCGCATTGCGTACAAAAAAGATTGTTCGATTTGTAGAGTCCCATTAACGCTTTGTTGTTTTGCGGTTGAATCAAAGAATGGATTTCCAAAGTAAATACATCGGGAGCATCAGGAATCGTTAATCCTTCTTTGCTGAGTTGATAATCGGATTTACAGAGCTCAGCGTCATTCAGTTTGACCCATTCCAATTGTTGGTGAGTCCCGTTGAGAAACAAACAATTGTCTTTATTTGATACGAGTGGGTTTTTCTCAATTTGTATTTCAGAGACTACATGTGTGACGTCTTCTCCAAGTTCGATTGTGAGATGAATGCTCTGTGCGCGATAGTTAGAAGGGGTGTAGTCCAGTCGTTTTTTAGATTGAAGTGAGGCCATGTGTTTTCCTTTTGTATAGGTGTTTTCTTAACCGTCATCCCCGAAAAAGCGCTCAATCGTCATCCCCGCGAAGGCTAAGGATCCAGAAAATATATAACAAAAACTGGATCCCCGCTTTCGCGGGGATGACGATTGAGCGCTTTTTCGGGGATGACGACGAAATAGGGTCATGTAGTTAACGATGCTTGTACTGCAGCTAATGCGATGGTGTAGACGATGTCTTCCGAAGAACATCCTCTCGATAAATCGTTTACGGGTTTTTTGATGCCTTGTAGCACAGGACCCAGACTCAAAATCTTCGTGCTTTGTTGAACCGCTTTATAAACAGCATTTCCGGTATTGAGATCAGGGAAAATGCACACCGTTGTTTTCCCGGCCACAGGGGAATCAGGCGCTTTTCGTTTCCCCACAGATTCATTTACAGCAGCGTCGTATTGGATCGGCCCATCAATCGGAATGTCTGGTCGTTGTTTTCTCACTATTTGCACAGCATCTCGAATAGATTCCACACTGATACCTTCCCCCGATTCGCCGGTGCTGTAACTGATGAGCGAAACGTATGGGGGAATGCCAAATGCTTTTGCTGTATCTGCACTTTGAATAGCAATTTCTGCTAATTCTTCAACGCTTGGTTTCGGGATGATTGCGCAATCTGCATACAACAACACTTGATCGGGCAAACACATAAAAAACACAGATGAAATGATGTTGAAATGAGGTGCTGTTCTGATCAGCTGAAAAGCCGGGCGCACGGTATTGGCGGTTGTATGAATCGAGCCAGAGACCAAACCGTCTACCTCGTTCTTATGCAGCATCATTGCGCCAAGGTACACATTGTCTTCCAATTTTTTTGCTGCTTGGTCCGGCGTGAGGTTTCGATTTTTTCGGAGCTCCACCATATCCTCGATATAAAGATGTCGGATCGTTTCGGGATCGATGCACTCAACATCGTGATGCAATGCAATGTGATGTTCTTTCGCAATCGTTTGAATTTCATCTGGCTTTCCAAGCAAAACGCAACGTGCGATTTTTTGTTCGGTACAAACGGATGCCGCTTGAATCGTGCGAGGTTCTGTTCCTTCCGGCAAAACGATGCGTTGATTTGCTTTTCTTGCTTGTATCGCGATTTGCGTTAAGAACTGTGGTGGCGAAATTTTCTTTTCAAACGACGTGGTTTTTAAATTTTTTAGCCATGTTTGATCAAAGTACGGAACGACTTCGCGCTCAAAGGCGATAGGCGAGTGATCGAAATTTTTTAATTTATGGATCGAGCCGATGACATGCACAGGGGTAAAAGAATATTGTTTTTCGGCGTGTTCTGTTTTGTTAATCACACACCCTAAAACACGATCGTTCGGCAAATCCCCCAGAAGGTTAGCAACAATACGGATTTGATCCGCTATTGCAGTCTTGGTGCCGTTCTCAGCACTTGCAGCCAAGATGACGCGAGCATCCAACGCATGCGCCAACTCGATGTTGAGTTGAAAGAGAAAAGGGCGTGCATGATCGACTTTGATGCCTTGCACGATGAGGTATTGATGTTGATTAGAAAGGGCATAGAAGCGTTCAACGATGCGTTCCATTAAGGCTTGTTTTCCGATGCGACCTTTCCCGAGATAGCTCACAACGTCATCAAACAGGACGGGATTAGGATTATGCAGTTGATAGTGTGTCAGAATTTCATTCCAGTTATGCCAAATTTTGTCGCACGGTTGTTGAATCGGTAAAAAGAAGTTCGCATCGATTCCTTGCGATTTCATTGCGCTGAGCAAGCTAATAGAAACCGTCTTCAATCCCACGTTATCGCTCAACGGAATCACCAATAATGCCTGTGTCATCAAAGACTCCTATTTCAATAGTGTTAACTGCATCGAAGCTCCATTGTATGGAGCAGATGGGTGGCTCACAACTTTTCGCGATATCAGAAGGCATATATCCCATCGTCATGCCAGCGTCTGGATCCCCGCGTGCGCTGGGATGACGGTTTGATTCAGGTTTCCGGAAAATACTATTGTGGCTTTGGCTTTTTGTATGATTTCTTGGTTTATTGAAATAGTGGTTTTAATCGATCCGCCGGGCATCTTGATAATAAATTCTTGGCCGATTTCAATGAGTCCTAATTGTGATAGTACTTTTGCTACTGCTGCTGCTCCGCTCCCGGAAGCTAAAGTGATGCCACAGCCGCGTTCATATATCAAAACTTCAAATGTTGTGGGCGTTGTCTCATCGATTTCATGGCGAATAACAAATTCAACATTTGTGCGATTTGGAAAAGCCGAATGTTGTTCAAAAAAATTACCGTTTTCGCGTAGCCATTCCAATTCAACGGTGTCGAAAATTACAAAGTGTGGATTACCGATTTCAACAACATGCCCTAAAAACTTTTTATCACGCAAAGTAATTTCCAAAGGTTTTTTATAGTGGCTATTTTTTATGATGATTTCGCTACCATCGGTATCAACTTTACATGGATGTATTTCTTGTCCCATGCTGAGCAACATAGTGCCTTTATGCTTTTTTTGCTCGGCTAGATAATAAGTGACACAGCGGAGGCCGTTTAAGCATTTTTCTGCACGTGATCCGTCTTGATTAAAAAGTAAAATCTCTAATGGACCTTCGTTGATTTTTCTAATAATCAAAACACCATCAGCACCTATGGAATAGTTTCGTCGACAAATTTCTTTTATTTTTCTAGGCCAATCTGGATGCTTAATTACATCCTCAGTTTTTTGATAAGCCAGATTGGACCAGTCAAACAAAATAAAGTCATTTCCTAGTGAGTGGCATTTTAAAAACTGTTGATAACTATTAATCATTAAACACCTTCTGTTATTCAATCGGTCGATATCAACGCCAACGTGTCTTGGGCAATCAGTAGTTCTTCATTGGTGGGGATAACGTATGCGGGAGTGCTTGCATCGGTTGTGATGAGTCCTTTGTGTTCGACGCCGTGTGAGTCGTTACGAGAGGAATCTAAATGCATATTTAACACTGCTAACCATTCGATCGTTTTCGCACGAATCTCTTTCGCGTTTTCACCGATGCCCCCTGTAAATATTAAGGCGTCTAGCCTTTGCAAAGGCACCATGTAAGCCATGACGTATTTCGCAAGGCGGTAACAAGACACTTCAATGGCTAATCGTGCTTGTTCGTTGCCTGCTTCGCTGGCTTGTATGATTTGACGCATGTCCGCAGAGATGCCCGATAAGCCGAGTAAACCGCTTTTTCGATTCAGTAAATTTGTTATTTCTTGGACGTTGCAATGCAATTGTTCAGCCATGTAAGCGTGAACGCTGGGGTCGGTGTCGCCGCATCGAGTCCCCATGACTAGTCCTTCAAGTGGCGTTAAACCCATGGAGGTGTCGACGCTTTTCCCGTTGCGTACAGCGGCAATGCTGCAGCCATTGCCTAAATGTGCGCTGATGAATGAACATTGTTCCAAAGGTTTTTCGATTCGTTTGGCGGCTTCACGCGTTACAAAACGATGGCTGGTGCCGTGAAACCCGTAACGACGAACCCCGAATTTTTTGTACCACTCCGAAGGAACTGCATACGTAAATGCATAATTTGGAATCGTTTGGTGAAAGGCTGTATCGAAGACAGCTGCTTGTGGCAAATGTGGATAGGCCTGTTGTGCGCTTTTAATGCCGATGACATTGGCGGGGTTGTGCAATGGCGCTAAATGGTTGCAGCTTTCAATAGCGGTCAGCACTTCCTGGCTAATTAATGTAGAAGCTTTGAACGCTTCTCCTCCGTGTACGACGCGATGTCCGACTGCAACGATGTGATCGTGTAATCCTTGTTTTTGGATCAAGCGCACAATGTGTTCTATAGCTTCTGAGTAATGAATGCTCGGTAGTGCTTCTTTGTGTTTTTGATCTTGATGTTTCCATTTCAAATTGGCTTCAAGACTTCCTATACATTGCAGTAAACCGTTCATTTCTTGTGCGTTTTGTTTCACATCGACCAAGGCAAATTTGATCGAGGAGCTGCCACAGTTGAGAACGAGGACAAGTGAATGTTTCATAACCAGTTTCCTTTTTTATGAACAACAAAAAAAATTTCTTAAACGAAAGAATTTTTTCCTATTTGCACTTTCTATGTTGATTGTTTCCTTGCGGGCATGATGGCGCGATTATTCTTCCCACACGCATTTTCTGTCTGATTTTTTATTGAGTAGCTCTATGAACCTTTGATGTGCTTCTTGTTCTTCAGTATTTGCCTGAATGATTGGCGTTTTTCGATGTTGAATGTTGTTTTCGGCCGTATTTAATGCCGAGGTTTGTGCCGTGTCTTCTGCAAACAAGCTTCTTTGTCCACCTGTCATGGCGAGATAAACATGTGCCAAGATTTCTGCATCTAACAGTGCGCCGTGTAACGAACGGTCGAAGTTTTTAATTTCATACCGTTTGCTTAAAGCATCTAAATTGTTTTTCTGACCAGGAAATAACTGACGTGCTTGTTTTAGCGTGTCGAACACTTTGCAATGTTTCGTAAGCTTCCCGTAATCGGGTTGTACCAAATGAATTTCATGATTTAAAAATCCGACATCAAAAGGGGCGTTGTGAATGATCAACTCCGAATCGCCAATAAATTCTATAAATGCTTGAACAATCTCTTCGAACCGCGGCTTATCCAATAAGAATTCATTGGTTATTCCATGGACGGCCATCGCTCCTTCTTCAATCTCTCTTTCCGGATTGATGTATTGATGAAAGTTGCTTTGTGTAATGCGTCGATTGACGAGTTCAATACACCCAATCTCAATGACCCGATGTCCCCTGGAATAATCCAATCCCGTTGTTTCTGTATCCAACACAATTTGTCTCATAGCTGTTGCTCCATTAGCACGTAAGAAATGTTCGTGACGCTACTGAAACAGATTCCGTTAAGCAAGCCGGCTTAGTAAAGCTAAATTTGGCCTAATAATAAAATTATGGCTTAATTGGCATAATAATGAAAAGTGGCCTAAATTAATGGAACGAGGAGCGTCAATATGCAGCAAGACAGATTGGATGAAGAATTAGAAAGCATTTTATCTGTGATTAAACAGAGTCCGGATGGAATTAAAATCGGGCAAATTGCTTCGATGTTGTCGGGCAGGTTTTCTAAGAGAACTCTGTTTAGACGATTGGCTACGTTGAAGGAGTTAAATCTCGTCGAGTCACAAGGTGCTAGAAATAGCACACGCTATTTTATAAAAGCAGGGTTGTTGCTGTTGTCGGATGCTGGAAGAAAATTGCAAGCCGATGTGCAACGGCCGCTTTTCCAACGAGCACCAAAATCTTATAACCGAGATTTTTTATACGGATATCAACCGAATAAAACGTTTTATTTGCCTAAAAATGCGCGTCAACATTTAAAACAAATTGGGCGGCCCTTTGATTATCAAGGGACTGCAAAAACGTATGTGAAAAGAATTTTGCATCGCTTGTTGATCGACCTGTCTTGGAATTCCAGCCGTCTAGAAGGCAATACGTATTCTTTGTTAGAAACAAGACGTCTTCTCGAATATGGCGCGGTGGCAAAAGGCAAACAGGCGTTTGAAACTCAAATGATTCTTAATCACAAAGATGCACTTTCTTTTATTGTCGGATCACTGGATGAGCTTGGACTGAACTCGTATACCGTGTTGAATGTACATGCATTGTTGGCAAACAATTTGCTCAAAGATCCTATGGCTCGCGGACGTTTAAGGCAGATTCCAGTTGGGATTGCTAAATCAACTTACTATTCACCAGAAATTTCACAGTCTATTGAAATATATTTCGAGCACCTGTTGCATCTGGCCGACGAAATTCATGATCCTTTTGAACAAGCTTTTTTTGTTTTGGTTCAATTACCTTATTTACAAACGTTTGAAGATGTAAATAAACGGGTTTCTCGGTTGATCGCGAATTTGACGTTGCTTAAAAATAATTTATCGCCTTTATCGTTTATTGGGGTGAGCCAAAATGATTACATCGATGGCTTGTTGGCAATTTATGAATTAAATGGCGTTGAATTGTTACGGGATATTTTTATCTGGGCATATGAAAGGTCTGCTCAACAATACGAGGTCGTACAAGATACTTTGCAAGAACCAAATTTGATGCAAGCGCATTTCAGAAAAGAGTTATTGGAAATAGTGCAGTTCATTGTGTCTCGCGGTATTCGTGGCGCAGCTATTATTCAGGCTATTCAAGAATGGGCAGAAAGACATATAGAGGCACGGGATCGAGAAAATTTTATAGAAATAGCAGAGCGAGAAATTGCGAGTTTGCATCCAGGAAACATCGCTGTTTATAGGATAAAACCAGAAGTATTTGAAGGGTGGAAAATTTTATAATTCATCTATTCCTTGATTCGCCAATTCGTCGGCTAGTTCGTTTTCTCTATGGCCGGCGTGTCCTTTGATCCATTTCCATTCAATTTCGTGGCGTTCTGTCAGGGTGTCTAATTCGCGCCATAAATCATCATTTTTAACAGGTTGTTTTGCGGCAGTTCTCCATCCGTTCTTTTTCCATTGATGAATCCATTGAGTGATTCCATTTTTGACGTAATTCGAATCGGTTGTTAATACAACATGACAAGGCTGTTTGAGTGCTTTAAGACCTTTAATGGCTGCGGTGAGTTCCATGCGGTTGTTGGTGGTGAGTCTTTCTCCACCATAAAGATACTTTTCGTGCTGGTCGTATTGCAGCACAGCGCCCCATCCACCAGGACCTGGGTTTCCGCGACAAGCGCCATCGGTAAAAATTTTAACGGTCTGATTCATGCTTAATATTCCTTGTGACCGGAGGAGCCATATTGGCTTGAAAATTCATCGCTAGTTCTTTCCATTGCTCTTTTAATGGTGTGAGCACGTATCGTTTCTTTTCTGCTAATAAAACATAGCTGCCTCCAAAAAATGGAAACAAAAAACGGCCGAGGAATTCCATAAATTTTAATGCGCGAAAAAACTTCATGTTGTTGATCGGCGGTCTGTACAACGTGCGATTGAGTTTGACCACTTCAAAATTTAAAACACGCAGCCAATCGCTAATGCGCCACGCACAATAAAAAGTGTTAGACCATGGTGCGCTGCGTCGGAATGAAAACAATTGCCTAAGTCCCCATAAACTCCATGGATTGAAACCGATAATGATTAAATGTCCACCAATGCGGAGTGCTTTTTCAACATGACGTAAAACTTCGTGCGGTTCCTCCACGATTTCTAATGTATGCGGTAAGACGATGAGATCGACAGTGTCAGATAAGACGGGCAATGCATTGTATGGGGTGTTAATGACACGTTCTGTTGAAGATTCTTCTGTTTGTGGAGGGACAAAAATTCGATCTTTGATTGGGCATTCTTTCAATAATTTTGCTTGTTGAGTGCTTCCAAGAATCAAGAGATTCATGCCTTGAATTTTCTTCCAAAAAGAGCGGAGACCGATCGATTCCGCTGTTGTAACAGCAGTTGCCAACGATGATTTCAACCAAGCAGCAAATTTCTTTTGTGTATAAACCATATGAATTCCTTTCCTACGAAGATCGCGCGAAGTTACTGAAAAAGGGTTTTGTGAGCAAGGTGATGATCTTTCTTTCAACAATTCTTGACCAATCATGAATTGCTAATTTCCCAAAACTTCTAGTTCCAAAAACTTCTAGTTGACCGTTTGTATCTTGCTTTCGTACCATCCGACGCAATTTTTAATCCCACACTATGAATTTTCATGTTTCCCAAAATTAAATTATTTATTGCAGCCTTTTGCGTAGGTTGCAGCGTTCTTCTTTTGACTGCGTGTTCTACGGTTCCAAACGATGGAGGTTTGGCGGTGCCCGCGCAGATCGATCATCCTGCTGAGCAAACTCAGTATGTTGGCAATATATGGGATGCGATGAGTTCTGATTTCAGCTTGCCGGATGAAACGCCAGAAAATCCAAACGTGCGAAAACAAATCAACTGGTACGTCAGTCATCCTGGTTATTTGCGTCAAGTTGCTGAACAGGCAAGACCTTATCTTTTTTATATTTATCAACAGGTCAAGTTGCGTAATTTGCCCGCTGAATTGGCGTTGATTCCTATGGTCGAAAGTGCCTATAACCCTTTTGCTTATTCTCAACCGGGGGCGGCCGGTTTGTGGCAAATGATGCCGGGCACAGCATCTGGTTTCGGATTAAAAGTAGATTGGTGGTATGACGGTCGAAGAGACATCATGGCTTCAACAAAATCCGCTTTGGATTATTTGGCGTATCTCAACCACTTTTTCCATGGCGATTGGTTGGCTGCTATTGCGGCTTATGACACAGGTGAAGGCAATCTCAATGCGGCTATCAAGAAAAATTTGAAAGCAGGAAAGCCAATTGATTTTTGGCATTTACCGCTTTCTTCTGAAACGAAAAGTTATGTGCCGAAATTGTTGGCGTTGGCCACCATTATCAAAAACATTGATGACTATCCTTTAGCTCTTCCCCCTATAGAAAATGCACCTTACTTGGCCTCTGTGGATGTGGGTTCCCAAATAGATTTAGAACATGCCGCGCGCATGGCAGCTATCAGCTTGCAAGAGTTAACGGAGTTAAATCCGGGCTTTAATCGATGGGCGACCGATCCAAAAGGTCCTCATTTGTTGTTGTTGCCGGTGGACAAAGCGGCGGGCTTTAAGAAGCAGTTGGCAAAAATTCCCATGAGTCGACGTGTGACTTGGCAGCGTTATAAGGTGAAGAAAGGGGATTCATTAATTAGTGTGGCAAAACGCTTTAAAACTTCGGTTGATATTATTCGAAGCGTGAATCGCATTTCCGGTCATGTGCTCCACAACGGACAAGTGCTCCTTATCCCGTCTTCTTCTAGTCACATTACGAAAATTATTTTAGCGTCAGAGAAAAAATATTTTTCACATCACACGACCTTGCCTGAAATCAAAATTACGCATCACGTCGTACGTCCTGGAGATACGCTGGCTAAAATTGCTAAGCAGTATGAAGTCAAACCGCGGCAGATTCGTTTTTGGAATGGGATTAAACACGAGAAGGACCTTAAAGTAGGCAAAGAGCTGATCATTTGGCCGCCTAAACACTATTTTAAATATCGTGTGTACACGACCTTATATAAAGTGAAAAAGGGCGATTCGTTAATTTCAATTGCGAAGCGATATCACATCAGCGTCACAACAATACGAAAAGAAAATCATTTGCATCATTCTTCTATTCGCCTTGGGCAAACGTTGAAATTGCCCGGTGGCTGGTTATCGCAAGCGAAGTCGAAGAAGTCTCGTGTGCATATCACGCATACGGGGCATAAAAAGGTCATCAAGAAAAAAGTTACTCATCATTCCGTAAAAAAGAGCGCTCCTCATAAGATCATGCATCGCGTAAAAACAGGTGAGACATTAAGCGCGATTGCGCATCAATATCGTGTACGTGTTTCTGACATTAAACGTTGGAACAAAATCGATCCTTCTAAGCAATTAAAAAGCAATCAATTACTCGTTATTTTTGCGCCTTGATTTTTTCATTGTCATTTCCTCGCAGCTCCCCATCGTCATCCCCGCAAAAGCTCCCCATCGTCATCCCCGCAAAAGCTCCCCATCGTCATCCCCGCGAAAGCGGGGATCCAGAAAATAAATTAATCTGGATCCCCGCTTTCGCGGGGACGACGTTTGCTTTCGCGGGGACGACGTTTGCTTTCGCGGGGATGACGATGATGGCGCGGAGACGACATTTGCTTTCGCGGGGACGACATTTGCTTTCGCGGGGACGACGTTTGCCTTCGCGGAGATGACGTTTTCATTTATATTGCGCGCTTTTTTCAGTCACCGAAGGAGCGAATTCAGCATGAACACCACCATGAAAGCTATCGATGGAAATGAAGCGGTTGCGCGCGTTGCGTATCCTCTAAATGAGTTGTGCGTTATTTATCCTATTACCCCTTCTTCACCGATGGGCGAACATGCCGATCTTTTTTCGGCAGAGGGGCAACCCAATTTGTGGGGCACGGTTCCCCATGTGGTTGAAATGCAGAGTGAAGGTGGGGCAAGCGGTGCTGTGCACGGTTCACTGCAAACAGGGGCTTTGACGACAACCTTTACAGCTTCTCAAGGGCTGTTGTTGATGATCCCGAACATGTACAAGATCGCAGGTGAATTGACACCTACCGTCTTTCATGTGGCTGCTCGTTCTATTGCGGCACAAGCATTGTCTATTTTTGGTGATCACACCGATGTCATGGCCGTTCGTTCGACGGGATTTGCCATGCTGTGTTCCAGCAGTGTTCAAGAAGCGCATGACATGGCGCTTATCTCTCAAGCGGCGACGTTAGAGTCGCGAGTTCCTTTTGTTCATTTCTTTGATGGGTTCAGAACGAGCCATGAAATCAACAAGATTGAGATGTTATCGGACGATCAAATGCGTTCGATGATCGATGAACAATTAATTTTTGAACATCGCAAACGCGCATTAAGTTCTGAACATCCAGTGATTCGTGGAACGGCTCAAAATCCAGACGTGTTTTTTCAAGGACGCGAAACGGTGAATCCTTATTATGTGGCGTTGCCTTCAATTCTTGAGAAAGTGATGGACCGTTTTGCTAAAAAAGTAGGTAGGAATTATCACTTGATCGATTACTTCGGTGATCCAAAAGCCAAACATGTCATTGTCATTATGGGGTCTGGCAGTGAAACCGTTAAAGAAACGGTCGAGCACTTAAATAAGAAAGGAAAGTCTGTTGGATTCTTGCAGGTGCGTTTATTTAGACCTTTCCCGAAAGAACATTTCTTAGAAATGTTACCGAAGAGCGTGAAATCGTTGGCCGTTTTGGATCGTACTAAAGAACCGGGGGCAGTGGGCGAACCGTTGTATGAAGAAGTGGCCACTTGTTTGAATGAACAGAAATTGCGAAAGGTTGTTGTGACTGGTGGTCGTTACGGTTTGTCATCGAAAGAATTTACGCCAGCAATGGTCAAAGGCATTTTCGATGAGCTAAAGAAAAAAGAACCTAAAAATCATTTCACGATAGGTATTGATGATGACGTGACGCACACAAGTCTGGCGTATGACTCAAGTTTTGAAATTGAACCCATCGATGTCGTGCGTTCTGTGTTTTATGGGCTTGGATCAGACGGTACGGTCGGTGCGAACAAGAATTCGATCAAGATCATCGGTGAGAATACGGATCTGTATACGCAGGCATATTTTGTTTATGACTCTAAGAAATCAGGAGCGCGCACAGTTTCACATTTACGGTTTGGCCCAAATCCAATTCGTTCTACTTATTTAATTCATTCCGCTAATTTTGTCGGGTGCCACCAATTTAATTTCTTGTTTCAAACCAATCTTTTGGAATGCGCAGGAAAGAAGGCGACGTTCTTACTAAATAGCCCTTATGACGCCAAGGAGATTTGGGATCATTTACCAGCTGTCGTGCAGAAACACATCATTGATAAGCAGTTAAAGTTTTATGTGATCGATGCTTATAAGTTGGCCAAAGAATGCGGCATTGGTGTGCACATCAACACAATCATGCAAGTGTGTTTCTTTGCCATTACAAAGATTCTTCCGGAGGAAACAGCGTTAGAGAAAATTAAGGAAGCGATCCAAAAAACATATGGCAAAAAAGGTGAGGAAGTTGTTCGTAAAAACTTTGCGGCTGTGGATAAAACATTGAAGCGCTTAAAGAAGGTGAAGGTTCCTAAGAACGTTACAAGCAAGTTGCAATTTACGACGGCAATTACAGATGAAGCGCCAACTTTTGTGAAAGAAGTCACAGCAAAATTAATGCGAGATGAAGGCAATGAAATTCCTGTGAGCTTTATGCCTTGTGACGGAACGTTCCCGTCCGGTACGACGAAATGGGAGAAGAGGAACGTGTCTACAACTGCCCCTGTTTGGGATCCTGAAACGTGTATTCAATGTGGGTTGTGTAATTTTGTTTGTCCTCACGGTGTGATTCGTATGAAGCAATACGATGAGAAGGAATTAAAAGACGCTCCTCAGCATTTAAAATCGGCTGCGTTGAAAGGAGATAAGACAGGAAAGCAGAGATATACATTGCAGGTTTATGTAGAAGATTGCACCGGTTGCGGGTTGTGTGTGCAAAATTGTCCGGCGAAAAACAAACAAAATCCTGAATTGAAGGCGATCAATATGCAGGAAAAAACGCTGGATCTTGAACAAGATAGAGAAAGTCTTCGCTTTTTTGAAAAAATCACAGGCACGCAAACGGATCTCACGAACGTAAAGACCGCACAATTCTCTGAGCCGTTGTTTGAGTTTTCTGGTGCTTGTGCGGGTTGTGGTGAAACGCCTTATATTAAATTGGTTACTCAGATGTTTGGCGATCATATGGTGGTTGCTAATGCGACGGGTTGTTCTTCGATTTACGGAGGCAATTTACCCACAACACCTTGGACGAAAAATGCCGAAGGCAAGGGGCCGGCGTGGTCAAACTCTCTCTTCGAAGACAATGCGGAGTTTGGTTTAGGGTTCCGTATATCAGAGGATAAACACCACGAACAGGCGGTGGAGTTGTTGCATCAACTGGAGCCTAAATTGAAACAGCCTCAATGGGTCAAAGAGCTCTTAGAAAATGGAAAGGACATCGATGCACAGCGCAAACGAGTCGCGCAATTGAAGAAAAAACTTGAGTCATTAAATGATCCAGCAGCTAGTCGATTACTTGTATTGGCCGATTATCTTGTTCCTCACAGCATCTGGTTGATGGGCGGTGATGGATGGGCCTATGACATTGGTTTTGGAGGTTTAGATCACGTATTAGCTTCTGGCTTGAACATCAATGTGCTCGTGATGGATACGCAGGTGTATTCCAATACCGGCGGTCAATCTTCCAAAGCAACACCTCGAGCAGCTATTGCGAAGTTTGCTGCGCACGGGAAAAAGAATCCGAAGAAGGATTTAGGGTTAATGATGCTTCCTTACGGGTATGTATACGTGGCTCAAATAGCGATGATGGCAAATCCCGCGCAGGCCATTCGAGCGATTAAAGAAGCGGAAAGTTATCCGGGGCCATCATTGATTCTTGCGTACAGTCAATGCATCGCGCATGGATTTAATCTGCGTTATGGCGCAGAGCAGCAGAAGTTGGCGGTGAACAGCGGTACGTGGCCATTGTATCGATACGATCCTCGTTTAGAGAAAGAAGGGAAAAATCCATTTTCTTTAGATTCAAAACAACCATCCATTCCTTTGATTGATTACATGAAGAACGAGACTCGTTTCTCGATGTTGTCGAAGATTAATCCAGAAGAAGCAAATATGTTATTGAGAGAAGCTCAAGAAGACGTCGATCGTCGTTGGAAATTTATAGAGAAACTAATCTAAAACTGTCATCCCCGCGCAAGCTAAGGATCCAGAAGATAAATATATAACTGGATCCACACCTTCGAGGGGATGACAAGATGGTTTTTTATTTACCATCATCTCCTATCGCCTCTACTGGGCAGCTTTCTTTGGCTTCTTGGCATTCGGCGGTTTCTTCAGGGGTTTTGGGTTGCTTGAAGACATAAGCAACGCCCGTGTCGTCATCCATTTTGAAACATTCACTGGCCGTGTCGCAGCACATACCGCAACTGATGCAGTTTTCATCGACATAGAAAGGCCCTGGAACGTTCAATGCATTTTTATCGTTTACATCGGCCATGTTTTTTTCTCCTGTTGGTTAAAATGAAATCAAAAAGATAGTTGCTGCTTAGATTAAAGCCGTCAAGCGAATTGTCGCTGTGTTGTTGAAGCGATTCGTGCCGCCGTTTGCTTTTGAATAATCGTGATCGTGATCGTATTCAAAAGCGACAATGATGTTTTTCCAAAGATAAACAGCATAAGAAGCGCTGATCCTGTTTTTCGGTAATTGAGAAGGGTTGTCTTGAGAAATGTTTATGTTGTGACTTTCCTTCGACCATTGATAACCGATGTCTATGCGACTTTCTTTCTTTGCTGTTTTAAAAGTGTATCCCGCAATCAATGAGGCTGCGTGAGGTTTTCCTCCTCGAACGGAACCGGATTTTGTTTGCCACGCGTAATCGTAGCGTGAAAAGTTACGAAGTGCGGAAACGTATCTCACTGCAAAACTAAAAGGGCCTGTGTATAAATCGATGTGGGTGCTGATGGCGCCGACTCGTGTGTGATAGTGATGCGAAGGTAATCCGTAACGAATCGCTCCGACATCGATCATGTTTCTAAGAAAACTAACGCCGAAGTCGAAGGCTGTGCTTTCACTGATGTTGGAATAGCCAAACATTGCGCCGTAATTTGCTTTGTGCCCGTACGAGAGATCCGACAATCCTTGAAAACCATAAATTGTTCCGTAGAAATTATTTTTTCTAATAAAGCCTAGTTGAACAGAGTCTTCACGTATCTCTGAAAGAGTTTGTGTTAGCGGTTTTAAGATTGGGAAACGGTGGTAACTCCCGAATGGCAAATATTGTCGGCCTGCTTGCAGGTAAAACGGAGTCGCGTTGAAATTTTTCAGAGTGACGAATCCCTCGTCGAATTGAACGCTTCTTTTTTGATGACCTGAAACTTCTGGATAAAACCGATCTGCATTCGTGCTCCAGAACAGTCCAATATGACCGCTTAACCAAGGGTCTAATTTGCCATCTAAATTAATTTTGATATTAGGAACTGAAATGTCGTCGTCGCGCGAATGTGTAAAACCCGGGTGCGTAGCGTCGGTTAAATCAACATCAAGCAGGGCGGCAGCGCCTAATTTGTCTTTCCAATAATGCTTTGGTTTTGGGTTGTCGCGAGACTGAGAGAGTTTGTCTAACTGATGCGATTGTTGATCTTCAAGCAAAGACGGCGGGAGTTTTCTTTTGTTAGCTGCTGGTGTCTTAGGTTGTGTTGCATCAAGGTAATACTCGTCATCGTCTTGAGTCGACGCGTTTGCAGGAGTTGTTTTTTTTTGGCTCACCGGCTCCAGATAATATTCGTCATCATCAACGGGGGAGGCTTTTTTTACGGGCGTTGCTTGTTTGACTCCCTTTGTATTGACGGCATTCTGTTGAGGCACGTTTGCCCATACTGAGACGCTCGTCAAACTTAGAAATACAAAGGGTAGAAACAGTTTTTTCATGTTGATTCCATAGAAAATGCAATGTTTATAGTTCTTCGCCGTGTTTTGAAAGGTATTCAGCAACGCCAGAGGTGGATGCTTTCATGCCTTTGTCGCCGTGTCGCCAATTTGCTGGACAGACTTCTCCATTTTGTTCGAAGAATTCAACGGCATCAAAAAGGCGCAGGATTTCATCGATGTTTCGTCCGATGGGTAAGTCGTTCACGATAGAGGAGCGAACAACACTGTTCTTATCGATCACAAAAGCCGCTCTAAAAGCAACGCCTTCTGTTGGGTGTTCGATTCCGTATGTTTTTGCGATAGCGTGTTGTAAATCGGCTACGAGGGTGAAGCTCACAGGGCCAATGCCGCCTTTATTGACTGGTGTGCATCGCCATGCATTGTGAGTGAAAGGCGAATCCACAGAAATCCCGATGACTTCGATGTTGCGTTTTTTAAATTCTTCCCTGCGGTGGTCGAGCGCAATGAGTTCAGAAGGACAAACAAAAGTGAAATCCAAGGGGTAAAAGAACAAAAGCGCGTATTTGTTTTTGATGGAGTTCAAGAAATCATATTTGTCTTTGATTTCGCCAGAACCTAGAACAGCAGCAGCTGTAAAATCAGGGGCTTTTTGCCCAACTAAAGTCGCCATGTTTTTATCCTCTATATTATTAAAGAGGGGCGAATCTTCGCCCCATTGCGCTATTTATTAAGAGGCTGGATTGTAATCAGAAATCATGAAGACACAACGAAGTGCAGAGACGCGATTTATTGCGTCTCTGATTACTTGTTTTGAGTAAAAAAATTAGGCTCGGAGGGTTTTAGAAAGTTGGTTTGTTGTTTCTGTATAAATCATGATTGGTTTCAGGTATTTCTCGAGTTCTTTTTTTACTGCAACAGCGAGGTTGTAGTTAGGGTCCTTTTTTAAGAGGTTTGGAAACAATATTTTATGTGCTCCATTTTCGCAAATATGTCTCATTTGCATTTCTTTTACCCGCTTAAATAACTGCTGATTCGTACATAAATAAAGATCTCCATCCATTCTCATTGCACAGATTTTTGCGTCGGTGCAACCGAGTTCCTTTTCCTCGATGTGGGAGAGTGGTTCCTTATTGTTGAGCTTTTCCAGCAATACCCGAGTGATTGTGAAATGGCGAAGCTTTATATGTTCGGGAAGTCTATAGGTCATTTGTTCGGAAGAATTTGTGAATTTCTATATCCCTGTGTCTCGTTTGTGTTTTTTATTTCCAAAAAACATATTTAAAGGGCCTCTTTATTATTGGTTATTAGTAATGGAATGACGGTGCTTTGTTAGATGTTTTCGATACTTTACAAAACAAATCATTAAATAGCTTAGCGTTCCAATGTTGAATCGCAAAAAAACAATTTTGTTTTTCCTGACCCGCCGAAGCCAAAGATAACGATGAGGGCAGATTTGAGTATCTGCCCGTTTTAAAAGATGTAGAAATTAAGGTCTGCAGGTGCGGGGGTTTACATCTAATGCGTTGAGTGATTCTAAGAAAGCTTCCATCTTTTTTTTGCTTGCCCCGCTTCTTCATAGTGAGGGTCGCTTTCCGAGAGCGTAGAAAACAATGTTTCAAGTTCCCCCTTCTTGCAATTGTATTTGATTACTTCTGGAGGAAGATTGCCGGTTATCTCTAAAGTGGTCCCCCAAAACTAGACAGTAAAGAGGGGTTAATGAAGATGTTAAAATTTCTCCCAATAGAGGAGAAAAATGATGAATGGAGTTATCAGGAGAAAGTTTAGTCCACAGGAAAAACTGAAGAT
>JAHJDF010000004.1 GCA_018812595.1 Gammaproteobacteria bacterium | reverse complement strand
GTAAATGTCCGACGCAGCAAAACAAAACCGGACAGTTTATTTGCTCTAAAACCGGACATCTTTATTTGTTGCTAACACAAATTGGGCAAGCATTTTGCCTCCTGTTTGAAGTGCCCCTTCACATATACCGTACATCTTATTTTTCTCCTGAATAAATTGGTTTGATATGCCATATATTTATGGCGTTTTTATCAGTTGCTTAATTGTGATCCGTATTCCAATCAGGAATTTAAAAAAATATAGCACAAGGTTTTCATAAAACGACAGCGATTCCCGGGCTAAGAAAAAACTCACGTACATAGAGTCTTTTATCAGCGAATAGGAAATATTTTTCGTAAACTTTGCGCTGTTTTTTTTGAGACAGGGACGAATCATGGGATTTGTACGAAAACATTTATCGCTGGACGGATTGCTTGGCTCGGTCTGCCAGAATTTGCGCAAAGAAGGTCTGAAAGAATATGAGAAATCAAAAATCAGTTGGCAAGACTGCGTGATGTCTGGTCTCGCTATTTTTAGTTTAAAGTTTCCCTCCTTGTTGCAATTTGAAGAACAGAAAACAAACAAACTGATTAATCGCAACTTAAAAACAGTGTATTGCGTCATCCGAATGCCCAGCGATACCTGTTTGCGAGAACGTTTAGACCGATTGTCGCCGAGCACACTCCGCCGCTCCTTTCGAACAATCTTTGCGTTTTTACAGAGAGGAAAAGTGCTCGAGGGACAAAGAACGATTGTGAGCGCAATGCCTCGAAAAGGTTGTTCACGGATTTTCGAAGAGAACCCCCGCACTTAAAGGCGATGGTTGTGGAAGATGGGCTGGCCTCGAACTATCCGCATTTACAGTTGCTGAATGAGTTGAATTTGTCATATGTCATATGTCCTTGGGGTCAAGAAGGGGAATCACGGATTTTTATTTGACTGGATCAATATTGTTGAGCAATTGGCAACCCACTTGTTTGCAAAAGCGTTTTCCGATCAAAAAATTTCGATTGCCTGGCATCAAAAACAGCGGGGTTTTGAGAGCAGTTTCTTGTAAAGCCTGAATGACCTGTTGATTGAACGCGGAGCGATGGTCGTCTCCGACCCATGCTTCAAAGAGGTCTCCCAAAATGTAAAGTGCATCGGCTGTTTGTGCGCGTTCTTTGAGGAATCGAAAGAACAATTCGGTGAGTGTTGGTTGTTCTTCAGAAAGGTGTAAGTCGACAATAATTAAAGTAGTCATGAGCATTAGACTAACCAAAACAAGATTCTTCGTCATCCTGATCTGATTTGGGGTGTTAGGAGCAAAAACGCCCACGTAATTGGTTCAGCGTTTACGATGAATCACAAACAGGCAGTTGGTCGGATAGTTACTCTTAAGAAAACATTAATTTTCATGGTCTACTCTTTGATAAAAATATTGTTATTAAAAAGGGGGATGTGTTGTGACCGATTTGACAGTTCAGTTTAGACAAAATGACTGTTTTATTGAGAAAACACTTACGCAAGTTGATAAGACGTCGAGAGGCTCGACCGGCGGGGTTCTTTATAAAGAAAAAAATGAAGGAAGTGAGGCGGACACAAAATATTTCGTGAAATTTTGTTCCGGAGTGACAGGAGAAGAGGAAGCAAGAAGCGAAGTATTAGCGAACAAGCTTTATGCTTTGTGTGGAGTCGAGGTGCCTGAAACAACTTTGGTCACGAAAGAAGAAAAAGGAATGACGATCTATGGCGTGGCGTCGAAATGGGAGAACGAGTTTAATCAAACTGTTACTCCTGCCAATAAATCGTTGACTTACCCAGGCTTTGCGATCGATGCGTGGCTCAATAATTACGATGCGCCGTGTCATGGAAATATCGGAACGATCACCAAGGACGGAGAAACCACCGCGTTTCGAATAGACCACAAAGGGTCTTTTAATCTTCGATCCAATCCTGAAATGAATTCCGCTCGAACCAAAACAGAGCATTACGGCCCTGATGCTTGGAATGATATTGTTCTATGTATTGGGTCATTACGAGATGCCTCTATCAGTAGGGAAGGTGCAGCGTTATGGGGCGATATGTCCGATGCTGATATCGAGCTGGGCGTTCAGAAATTAGCAGCTGTTCCTCGAGAAAAGATCATCGAATGCGTGAAGCGACATGGTTATGGCGATGAACAGACGAAGAAAGAATTAGCGGAGCAATTGTTGGCACGACGTGAATATTTGATGATGAAATATTTCACGTTTAATAAAAATGAATTCAATAAAGACACAGAACTGGAAGTCATCCTGAATGCAATCGCGAGGGCTTTTTTAAGAGAAGCCGCGCCAGGGGATACGAGCTATCAGGATATCTATAAAGATAAATGTGGATGTATCCCTGATCCAAAAACAACCGCATCTGTACAAAGAATCAAACACGGCGTGATGCATTCGAGTCGCGTCGCTTTCTTGGTGAACGTCTTTTTCAATCTGTATAAGCAATACGATTCACGAACCGATCTCATAGATGATGAATTTCTCAAGATGTTGCAAATTGCGGGGATGTTTCATGATGCGGG